>JBCBCH010000146.1:0-6489 GCA_038530835.1 Bacteroidota bacterium
GTATTGAAAGGTTTTGCTTTCGCCTTTTTGCAAACGGCTGAATTGTTCAAAATCCCTTTTCTGGAATTGGAACGGAATCTCATCAATGGCCTTAATGCTAACCGGGAATAAGTATTCATTGCCAATTTGGAACTGAATTGGATTTTCATCTCCATTGGACAATTTATCGGGCAGTATGCGCTGGGCTTTGATTTTTCCTTTGGAAGTAAACAAAAGAAGGTAATCGGCGATAAGCAGCAAGCAAAACAGAAAAAACAAGATTCGCACGCTAGAATATAGGAAAGCAAAAAAGTAGGATACCATAAATCCCAAGACCAATAAGGTCAGGACGATGAAGAATCGTTTTTGTAGATATATGGAGCGAAAGAACCGTTTCAAAACCTATCTTGGAATTTCAATGCTTTCAACAATTTGACGGACGACCTCGTGCGCGGTCAAGCCTTCCATTTCCCTTTCTGGGGTTAAGATGATACGATGCGCCAAAACGGGTGCAGCCACTTTTTTGATATCCTCAGGGGTAATAAAATCCCGACCTTGTATCGCTGCCAATGCTTTGGAAGCTTCCATTAAAGCAATAGAGGCCCTGGGCGATGCTCCCAAATACAAGTTGGCATTGGTACGGGTGTTGTTC
This sequence comes from Bacteroidota bacterium, assembly GCA_038530835.1. Lineage (GTDB taxonomy): Bacteria > Bacteroidota > Bacteroidia > Flavobacteriales > Flavobacteriaceae > Flagellimonas. Next base: position 632 of record JBCBCH010000146.1, read on the forward strand.
ACAATAGATGCGATATAGGTAATGAGGTTTTTCTCAATTACGATTTCCTTGATTTTGGACTGGTACTCGGCAATCTGTTTGGCAGTTAGCACAGCACTTATCAAGTCTTCTTCGATAGCCCCTTTTTGCTCGTGTTTTCGTTCCAGAATTTCCACTTCCTCGTCAAGCGAAGGATAGTCGACATTGATTTTGAAAAGAAAACGGTCCAACTGAGCCTCAGGTAGACGATAGGTACCTTCTTGCTCTACCGGGTTCTGCGTGGCGAATACCAGAAAAGGTGGGGCCATATCGAATTCCTGTCCGTCAATGGTAATTTGACGTTCCGCCATCGCTTCAAACAAAGCTGCTTGGGTTTTGGCCGGAGCGCGGTTGATTTCGTCAATAAGGATGATATTGGAAAACAAGGGTCCCTTTTTGAATTCAAACTCGGAGGTCTTCACGTTAAAGATGGACGTACCGAGAATATCACTGGGCATCAAATCTGGAGTGAATTGGATTCTGCTAAAATCGACATCCATGGTTTTGGCCAAAAGTTTTGCGGTTACGGTTTTGGCAACGCCAGGTACTCCCTCAATCAATGCATGCCCATTGGACAAAATGGAAACAATAAGCAATTCTACCATATCGTGTTGCCCAATAATAACCTTGCCCAATTCGGTTTTGATTTGGTTCACGGCTTCACGCAAAGCACTTAGGTCAACTCTAGATTGGAATTCCAATTTCTCTTCGTTGGGTTCTTGTTCGTTCATGTTCAATTTTTAAATTCAGTTATCAGCTTGTTCAGCCGTATGCTATCTTGTTCGGTATGTTTTGGTTTTTGTTTCAGATGGATGATGAATTCCAAAAGGGTTTTGGTTTGTGAAAGGCCCTTTCCCGATTTGGCAGCAAGGTCCTTTATCATACGTTCATTGATGTTTGAGGTATCCAAGTGGTACCTATTGCGCAAAAATGCTAGAAAATAAGTTGACTTTTTATGGGTAATGTCCTTGAAATCCTTATGCTGATAGTACAAGGAACCTACCGTTTTGGCGAATTCCACTGATGAATTTTCCAAAGGTTTAATCACCGGAATGATACGTTGTTCCCGTTTCGCCCTGAAAATCACAAAAAGGATGATACCAATCATGGTTACGTAATACGCCCATTTTAAACTGGCCTGAGTCAAAATAAACCGAATGGGCGAGGTGACTACTTTTCTGCCTGATTTTTTAAAATCATCCCACAACAATAGTTTGGGGTCGATATACGAAAAGGCATTTGCAGCATATTTTTGGTTTCCTCTGAGCAAATAGTAGTTTGAAAATGCAACAGGGTTGGTGTGGACAAAAATGGTTCCATCTCCAAAAGCTACCTTAATAAAGTTGGGTTGGCGTATTTTTTCTGGTGCTTCTGTTTCCAAAACAGCTTCCTGCGTAAAGGAAATATGTCCCAAAACTTCAGTATTCGTGGTATCCAATCGAATAATGTGGGCATGTTGCATACCCCGGTCAAAGGTGTAGGTTTGATTTTTGAATTTGGTATTGGTAAAATCCAAAACCGCTTCATTTTCCTGTAGATAATATTCGGATTGAACGACCAGGTTTAGGGTATCCCTCAAAATATACCCCACATCTTTTGAAGCGATAAAAGCAGTATTCCCTTCTTTCACATAATCCAAAAGTTGGTAGGTTTCCTGTTCGTCAAAAAACATAAAATCGTTAACGAATAAAAACGTGGATGGCGTTTCTTCATCGTAAGCACTTAAGAATTCGTAAGTGTTCTCATCAACAGTTTCAATTTTGGCCTCATTGAAAATGTCGGACAACTCATTGTACAGCACGAAACATCCAAAGGGAATTTTGGAAGAACTTACATAAGAGGGGCGCCAATTCAAAGGTCGCGGGCGCACGATTTCCGTCACGATAATTCCTATCATGACCACACCAAACAGCATCAATATGATTTTTGACTTCTTATCCATGATCAAGCAATCATTTGGTGTAATCGGCTAAACCGATGTTGGGTTTTTTCATAAAGGTTGGCATCAATCCATTGTTCGCCATACCAAATATTTTCATATAAATAGGAGGCTTCGTCAAAGCCGGTTTTCAATCGGTTTTCATTGATTTCACGACTGTAATCCGAATTGGTCTTTTCAAAATGCCAGTCAATGATTTGTCTTTGCGACAAGGATTTCAGCACCTTCAAAAACTGAAAACGAACTGCTAGACGATAATCCTTTTGTTTCAAGGCATCCCGCAGTAGGGCATCCAAATCCAAATCTTCAATATGTTCTTCGGCCAAATCAATGTCCAAAATGGGATTCGCTTTTTTAGTAAAAATGGAGCCAAAATTCTCATTAACGATGAAACGAACCAACAAGTACAATACGAGCAAGCCCATCAATACATAAATAGTGTATTGCAAAAATTCCAGTGTATTGGGCGAAAGCTGAATACCAAAGGTATTGTTGAGTTTACGGGACAGCCAATTGAGAAAGCGCAACAAAAGATTTTGGGACTGGCCAGTGGTTACCTCGTAATCAAACTCATCTCCTGTATATTTTTTGGCGAGGTTTTCTTCCGAAAAAGCCTTTTCCGATACTGTAGAGTGGGTATCGTATTTGATGGATACCGTATCCGTATCCTTGGAAACTTGAGCGGCAAGAATACCGGGTAACAAAAACAAAAAAAGGAACAAGTGCTTCACGAACTGGTTTTGCCGATTTCTTCGATTTTACTTCGGGTGTTTACGTTGTACTCTTTTTCATGAAGGGCATAAAACAAAATACCGTTCACAAATTGGGATAAGCATTGGGCGTAGGCCGAAAGCACTAGTAAAAAACACAAGGCCAAGGTATAGACTATCATAGATAAGATTGATTCCGTTACATCAATATTGGAGTCAACTACATGAAACGTATATATGCCAACGATAACGCCGGGTATCAGCATGATAATAAAGAACAAAAGGCCATTGAGAATCCCCAAGATGAAATTGACCCCTACGGATTTCCAAAAACTTTTCTTTACCAAATTCCAGCCTTCCTGAAACGCATCTACCACCCCTTTGTTTTCAGAAAGCATACTATAGAAGGATACGCCAATCCAAGCTGCTAGGAAAAACTGGATGATGTACTGGGCAATAAATCCCAATAAAGGAATGAATGCAAAAATCACAACAACAACCATAAAGACCAAGTAAATGGGAATCAACAATAGGATAAAACCTATGATGCTGCCTCCTTTGGCTTTGACCAGATTCCAAACCTCTCTTTTTTCAATTGGTTCCCCTTTCTTGATTTCGTATTGAATCATGTAGGCCGAACTAATACTGAAGTTTAAACCGGCTGCTATCAAAAAAATGAAAAAGAACAATATGGCCCCTGCACCAATATAGAGCAGGTAGTTGTCGAAATCCGGTGCGGTATTTCCAGGTAAATAGTTGTTTTCGGAAGCAATAAGTCCTGCGAATCCAGAAACCATTAGGTAACTGGTCACGAGCAAGCCAACAATGAAAATACCATTGTAGTTCAAAAAAATGTTGGTGAAACGCTTGATGTTTTGTTTCAAAAAATCAAAATAAACCGATAGGATTTCACCAAAGTCCCTATTGATTCTGAGCTCGAAGTATTTTTTTTCCATCTAAACGATTTAAAATCTGAGGATATACGATATAGTAAAAGAGGATTAAGCTTAGCGAACCACCAATGATGATAAAGGCCAACCAATCCGGCATGTCTGAATACCTGGTGATAAACCCCTCAATAAAGCCGGCGATAATAAAAAAAGGAATGGTACTGACCACCACCTTTAAGCCATCTTTCGCCCCTTTCATGAATGAGACCCTTCGCGAATAGGTTTTCGGGAACAAAATACTATTCCCCATAATCAGCCCTGCACAGCCAGCAATGATAATCACGGATATCTCAATGGTTCCATGCAACCAAATTTGACGGTTGGCTTCAAAAAACACCCCTTTGGTATAAAAAAAGGTGATGAAGGCTCCCAGCATTACACCATTGCTAAACAGAATATAGGCTGTTCCCACGCTGGTGATTACCCCGAAAGCAAACGCCAAGAATGCGACACGAATGTTGTTGATGGTAATCCCCAAAAAGGTCCCGATTTCGCTACCACTTTTATAGATGGCAGTGGGGTTCCCTTCGGCAATGTTGTTCAAGGTTAGGTTTACATAGGCATCTCCTAAAATCAATCGTACAAATGAGGCATCATTCAAGGCTGAAAGACTCCCAATAAGAGTAGCTACGCCAAAAATCGCAAAGGCAATAAAAAGCGTTTTGTGGTATTGTTTGAAGAAGATTGGAAATTCGTATCCCCAAAAATCCACAATACGATTTCGAGACTCTTTTTTGTTCTTATAAATCTTTTGATGGGCCTGCGAAGCAAGCGAGTTCAGATAGAGAAGTGTCTTGCTGTCAGCATAGTAGGTTTGGGCGTAGGCCAAATCGTTGGTCAAATGAATGTAGCCATCAGCAAGCTCATCCGGATGGGTGGTTGACCCTTGTTGCATCGCCTTTTCAAATGCTATCCATTTTTCCTTATTTTGCTTCACAAAGGCCGCTTCGCGCATATCAACTGTTTACGGGCTGCTTAAATTTAGGATTATATGAGCAACCTTCAAATCAATACAACGCAAAATGTCAACCTAGATTATAAAATTGTTGGCATTGGCGAAAGAATCGTGGCGTTTTTGATAGATGGGTTCATTTTGTATATGTATGCCTTATTGGTCAACCTCATTGGTGATGCCTTGTCTTTTGTTTATGAAGACACCTGGACGCAACGCGGTTTGGTCGCTTTGATTTTTTTGCCGGCCATGTTTTATTCCTTGTTGATGCATAGCCTTTTCAATGGTCGCACTGTGGGAAAAATGTTGATGAAAATGCGGGTCGTTCGGGTAGATGGCGCACCCGTGCATTGGAGCAACCTTTTGGTTCGATGGATGCTTCGTTTGGTTGACATCTGGATATTTTTGGGCTCCATTGGCATTTTGAGCATCTTGTTTTCCGACAAAAGACAACGCACCGGTGATGCCGCGGCTGGAACTGTTGTTATCAGTACCAAGAACAAAGTAAAAGTCTCCCACACCATTTTGGAAGAAGTAGCCGACCAATACGAACCTACCTTTACGAATGTTACTTTGCTGACGGACAAAGACGTTCGATTGATTAAAGAAACCTATCGGATTGCAAAGCAGAGTAGTGATTTTAGAACCCTAAAAGCTTTGCGGGAAAAAGTGGAATCCATCCTCGAAACCAATTCTCAACTCTATGACAAACAGTTCTTGGATACGGTTCTGAAGGATTACAACTACTACACCCAAAAAATGTAGCATGATTTATCAGCTGGCCGATATTTTGGGGACCATAGCGTTCGCTATTTCCGGGGTTTTGGTGGCCATGGACAAGCGGTTGGATTTGTTTGGAGTGCTCATTATTGCTTTTGTGACTGCAATTGGTGGGGGAACGCTTCGAGATTTGCTTATTGGAAATACGCCCGTTACTTGGATTCAAGATTTGACCTATGTCATTGTCATTCCCATCACCGTTGCCTTGGCCATCCTTTTTGCCAAACAACTAAAGTTTTTGCGAAGGTCCCTATTTCTTTTTGACACTATTGGGATGGGCCTCTATACCATGTAGGTATTGAAAAAGGGCTGGAGGTGAATCTTGCACCTGTAATTTGCATCGCATTGGGGACCATGACCGCGAGCTTTGGGGGTGTACTACGGGATATTCTATGCAATGAAATACCCGTGATTTTCCGAAGGGAGATTTATGCAACCGCTTGTATCTCCGGTGGCGGATTGTATTTCTTATTGATGCTGTTCAACACTCCAGAAAAGATAGCGTATGC
>JBCBCH010000147.1:0-6483 GCA_038530835.1 Bacteroidota bacterium
AATTTCCGGGGGTATGCCTCAGCGGATTTTGATTTAAACGATTTATCAGTAACTGGAGGCAGAATCCAGCACTTGAATGCCCTAGACCCATGATATGACCAATTTCGTGAATCAATAGAGAGGTACTTTGATTGTGCATATAAATTCTGCCTCCAGTTACTGATAAATCGTTTAAATCAAAATCCGCTGAGGCATACCCCCGGAAATTATTTCGCTCAACAATGGAAAAGATATCGCTCCAAAGCACTTCCAATTCTTCCCAAGTTCCCACAAACAGGTGTAAATCTGCTGCTTCAAGGGTATCTACAAGGACCAAGGAGGCGCCATCGGTTATCAGTGAATTCAAAATATCCAGCTCCCCTTGTACAGTTTCAGGAAAGGCTTCACTAAAGGTTCCATCCAAAAACAAACCAATCTGCCCTTTTAGTTTGGAGCTTTGTCCGCCTTCCGAAGACGCATCCCTCCAATAAACCTTGTATTCAAACTCAGCAATGAATTGCTTTTGTTCGAGGGTCAATAGGCCATTGTTGGAATTGTTTGAAGGAGAAGAAGTCTGAGGTGGTAGTCCGGGTTCATCGCTGCAAGCGAAAAACAACAAAAATACCCCTAAGACAATTCCTTTTTTCATTTATGCTAAACGTGTAGTGCCCTATCTTCCGTGGCCGCCAAAGCAGCTTCCTTCACGGCCTCTGCATAGGTTGGATGCGCATGACTCATACGCGCCATATCTTCCGCAGAAGCACGGAATTCCATTGCCGTTACCGCCTCTGTAATCAAGTCCGCACAACGGGCACCAATCATATGTACCCCTAAGACTTCATCGGTGTTCTTATCGGCTAGAATCTTGACAAAGCCATCCGTATCCATGCTAGCTCTGGAACGCCCAAGGGCACGCATGGGAAATTGTCCTACTTTGTATTCGACACCTGCTTTCTTTAGCTCTTCTTCCGTCTTGCCTACTGCAGCTACTTCTGGCCAAGTGTAAACCACCCCTGGAATCAAATTGTAATCGATATGGGGTTTTTGTCCCGCAAGAATTTCTGCCACCATAGTACCTTCTTCCTCGGCCTTATGGGCCAACATAGCACCTTTCACGACATCGCCAATAGCGTAAATATTCGATACGGAGGTTTGCAGATGCGCATTGGTTTCAACCCTACCCCGCTCATCGGTTTTAATACCAACTGCTTCCAGATTCAATCCTTCGGTATACGCATGGCGACCAACGGAAACCAAACAATAATCTCCGGTAAAGCTTACTTCCTGTCCTTTTTTATCATCTGCTTTCACAACGATTTCGTCCCCATTTCGCTCAACGGATTTAACTTTATGTGACAAGTGAAACTTGACTTTCTGTTTTTTCATCACCTTCATCAATTCTTTGGAAAGCGCTGCATCCATCCCTGGAATAATACGGTCCATATATTCCACAACACTCACCTCAGCACCTAATCGACGGTATACCTGACCTAATTCCAAGCCAATTACACCACCTCCGATAATAATCATGTGTTTGGGAATCTCTTTCAACTTCAAAGCCTCTGTTGAGGTAATAACACGTTCCTTGTCAATTTCAATGAAAGGCAAGGTAGAGGGTTTGGACCCCGTTGCGATGATGATGTTCTTCGCTTCAATCGTTTGTACCGCTTCCCCTTCTCTGTTGATATCAATATGGGTGGCGTCCTTAAAGCTTCCAACCCCTTGATAGACCTCGATTTTGTTCTTATCCATCAAAAATTGAACGCCTTTGGTGGTTTGGTCTACAACGGCATCCTTTCGGGCAATCATTTGCGCCAAATTCACCTTAACCTCCCCCGGGATATCGATGCCATGCTCTTCAAAGTGCTTAACGGCATCTTCGTAGTGGTGTGAGGAGTCCAATAGGGCTTTTGATGGGATACATCCTACGTTAAGACAAGTGCCGCCTAGGGTGTTGTACTTTTCAATAATTGCGGTTTTCATCCCTAACTGGGCACAACGAATTGCTGCAACATAACCTCCAGGGCCAGAGCCAATAACGGCCACATCATATTGATTCATATATCGGAAATAAGATTTTGAAAGAATTTATGAACTACAAAGTTACGAATGTTTTACTGCAACTGGAAGCCCTTACATAGGGGCCAAAGGAAATTTTCCAGCCGCAAAGGCACCAAGCCAAACCCCTCCCAGAAGAGATATGTTTTGACTAGCTTCAAACCACATTGGGGCATTCACATCACTACAGCTGGTAGCTACCAAGGCCATTTGAATGAGCAACACCAAAGACAACCAAATATGTGGCCAATGGGTTTTGCGAATAACAATCAGCGCAGCAAGAAACCCACTTACCACTGCGGAACCTAAAATGGCCAGTACAATCAAAAACAGTTGTCCAAAAGTTGAAGTGCAATATCCGACCCCTTCAAAAAGAACCTCTTTAGAAAGTGTGGTATACAACCAAAGCGAAGAAACACCAACGAGAGTGGCCAAGGTTGACAAGAACAAACGAAAACGTAAGGTCATTTTTTGGTTACGGTTTGGTCTACCTTAAAGAAACGGCAAAACCGATGCGAACGACATGACCTTAACAAGATTTTGGTGAGGATTTAACTTTTTTTAGCAGAAATACCCCGGCTTTTAAGGAAGCTTTGCCTTTTTGGAGAAGCCAATTCAAAATTGTAATATTACCCACCACCAATACGCTCTTATGTCAGAAAAAACCAAAAAAGCCAAATTCCGGGAAAACGAGAACATTGTTGAAAATACCAGTTTAACCATCTGGGAAGCACTCATACCTGTTTTCGCCTTAGTTGGGATGCTGGCCTTTAATGTTTACACTTTTGGGGATAATGCGATTGGTGGGTCCAACCAGTTTATCTTACTATTAGGTGGAGCTGTAGCCGCTATTGTTGGCTTTCGGAAGAAAGTGTCCTACAAAAGAATGCTTGCAGAAGTTGCAGAGAATGTAAAATCGACAACGGGGGCCTTGCTGATTTTGCTGATGGTGGGTGCCCTTTCGGGAACCTGGCTGGTAAGTGGTATTATTCCGGCAATGATTTATTACGGGCTGCAAATATTAAATCCTACTATTTTTCTGGCGGCTTGTGTCATCATTTGTGCGATTATCTCCATAGCAACCGGAAGCAGTTGGACTACTGCAGCAACTGTAGGCATCGCCTTGGTGGGTATTGGGGATGCTTTGGGCATTTCCTTAGGCATGACCGCAGGAGCCGTCTTGTCTGGAGCTTATTTCGGGGATAAAATGTCCCCTTTAAGTGACACTACCAATTTGGCTCCAGCGATGGCAGGCGGAGATTTGTTTTCGCATATCCGATATATGGCGTTGACCACCATTCCAACCATATCCATCACTTTGGTCGTTTTCATTATCCTTGGATTGACTTTAGATACTTCAGGCAACGCAAATACTGATGCCCTTTTGGCAGATATTGAGTCTGTGTTCAATGTTTCTGCTTGGCTATTTCTTGTTCCCATTCTCGTAATTTTTTTGATAGTCAAAAAAACACCTCCATTAGCCGCTCTCTTGATAGGAACACTTGCCGGCGGTGTGTTCGCCTTAATTTTTCAACCTGGAATTGTGGCGATAGTTGGTGGAGGGGAAATATTAAACCTTCAGACTGGATATAAAGGATTTCTTAATGCCATAACAGTAAAAACCAACATTCCAACAGATAACCCTGCCCTGAACGAGTTGTTTCAAGCAAAAGGAATGGAAGGTATGTTAGGGACAATCTGGTTAATCATCTGCGCAATGGTGTTTGGTGGGATTATGGATGGTATTGGTGCCTTGCAGCGTATCACTCAATCCATGCTTTCCTTGGCAAAAAGCACTTTTGGTTTGTTCGCTAGTACGGTTGGAAGTTGTTTGGCCTTGAACATTACGGCCTCTGACCAATATTTAGCCTTGGTTGTACCGGGCAAAATGTTTTCCAAAGCATATCAAGAGCGGGGGCTTGCACCAGAGAATCTCAGTAGAACCTTGGAAGACTCGGGAACGGTAACTTCGGTATTGGTCCCATGGAATACCTGTGGAGCCTACCATAGTGGTGTGCTCGGCGTAGGTGTTGGTGAGTACTTCTTCTATGCGATTTTTAACTGGTTAAGTCCGTTTATGACGTTGTTGTTTGCTGCGTTGAACATCAAGATCAAGCGGCTGGCACAAAAAATCACCGTCTAGTAGCACACCCAATTTCTTTATCAACAATTTGTTTTCCAAGGAGACCCCTTCCGAGAATCTTTCATAATTTCACGCCATAATCAAAATCATAAAACATGGCATCGATTACCTTGGGCGGCAACCCCGCCAATACCATAGGGGAATTACCCCAAGTCAACACCCAAGCACCGGACTTCAGTTTGATAAAGTCCGACCTTTCACAAGCCTCTTTGGGGGATTATAGTGGTTCAAAATTGGTTCTCAATATTTTTCCAAGTGTGGATACCGGAACCTGCGCAAAATCCGTGCGTCAGTTCAATGAAGAAGCTGCCGAATTGGAGAACACCAAAATTTTGTGCATTTCAAAAGATTTACCATTCGCGCAAGCTCGTTTTTGTGGTGCCGAGGGCATTGAAAATGTTGAAATGCTATCAGACTTTAAACCGGGTGGTTTCGGAGAAAGCTACGGCGTAACCTTTGGAGACTCTGCCTTTGAAGGGCTTTTATCACGAGCGATAGTAGTTCTTGATGAAAATGGCCTCGTGAAGCATACAGAACAGGTTGCTGAAACAGCGGATGAGCCTAACTATAAAGCTGCTCTTGAAGCCTTGATGGATGCCTAAGGAGTCTTTCCTTGCCAATCGTATCAAAAGTGTGGGGTATGCCCTTAAGGGTATGTTCGTCCTCATCCGGACGGAAGCGAGTATACAAATCCAGTTGGTCATTGCGCTTTTGGTAACTTTTGCAGGCTTGTATTTCCAAATCTCCTCGGTTGAATGGTGCCTTCAGGTACTCTCCATTGGTTTGGTAATGGGCATTGAAGGGATAAACACGGCTGTGGAGAAACTATCTGATTTTGTGCAACCCCAACACGATAAAAAAATAGGATTGATAAAAGATATTTCCGCTGGGGCCGTTATGCTAGTATCGTTTGCAGCCGTAATCGTGGGCCTATTCATCTATCTTCCAAAGTTGTTTTGAAAGGCATCCGTTTGGGGTACCTCAATCGTAAATTTGTAAATTACCGCTTGGTTTAACCGGATTAATGGCGAAAAAGAGAACAAAATCAAAATCCAAAACGACTACCAAAAAACGGAGCTTTAAGCTTTCCAAACAGAACCAGGTTATTCTGGGAGGCTCACTCATTATTTTGAGTATTGCCCTGTTTTTCTCCTTTACCTCCTACTATTTTACTTGGCAGGATGACCAAAGTTTGCTTTCGGAATTTCATGACCGAAACGCAGAGAGAAGCAATCTTATGAAGGTTTTTGGTGCGGCTATAAGCCATTTCTTCATCTTCAAAGGGTTCGGACTGGCCACTCTGGTTTTCCCCTTGCTGTTGGCCATTACGGGTTTGTACCTTTTTCTGGGACTACCCTTCAAAAATGTGATGAACAAATGGATTTGGGGCTTGACGGGCATGGTTTGGACCTCTATTGCACTAGGCTTTTTTGCTGCAGAGCAACCTTTGTTGGGCGGAACCGTAGGCTTCGAAATGAACGACTTTCTCCAAGATTATACGGGAAGCATCGGGGTTTTCCTCATCTTGCTTTTCATATTATTGGTAATTCTGGTACGCTTGTTCAATTTTACACCGGAAGGGGTGGTAGGCTTTTTCAAGAGGCAGAAAAAGAGTCTTGCGGAAGATTTTCAAAAAACACCAAAAAAAGAAACCTCTTCCAATAACTTGGAAACTACATTGGAACTCGACACAAAATCAGAAGCTGAAGTTGTGTTGGATACCTATACCCATAAAAAGGATATACCACCCCTTAACCCTGAGGCTGGTTTGGATGTGAATCTTCCTGAAGAAGAAGAAGTAGCTGAAGAAAAAATTGCCTTAAAAGTTGAAAAACTAGCCGAAGAAAAGGAGGAAAAAGATATTAAGGCGGAAAAACTCGTCAAAGACTTTGGTGAATTTGACCCAAAGCTGGAATTAAGCCAATATAAATTCCCAACCTTGGATTTACTTGAGGCCCACGGAACCGGTGGCGGTATTACCATCAACCAAGAAGAGTTGGAGGAAAACAAAAACCGAATCGTCAATACCCTCAAAAACTACAAAATTGGAATTGCACAAATCAAAGCCACTATCGGTCCAACCGTAACGCTTTATGAGATTGTTCCTGAGGCGGGTGTCCGAATTTCCAAAATCAAAAACCTTGAGGATGACATCGCGCTTTCACTTGCAGCTTTGGGGATTCGAATTATTGCACCAATCCCAGGTAAGGGAACCATCGGTATCGAAGTACCCAACAAAAATGCCAGCATTGTTTCAATGCGTTCTGGAATTTGCTTGAGGCAATCACCGAACGCATTGAAAC
>JBCBCH010000148.1:0-6421 GCA_038530835.1 Bacteroidota bacterium
CCTTCCACCATAGAAATAGGCTTGTTAAACCTATGTTTCTCCTTGCCCTATTGATTGTCTGTTTTGTGATGTGTTCCCATTAGTCCGATAATCTCCAAGACCTCTTAGTCCAACAAAATCAAACCAAAAGCACTCCCCAAAACATAATCCCTATCTTTAGATAGCACTTAACGCAAATCCCAAGTAAAAAAAGCGAAAATGGCAAAAAAGGCAGCAGAGACCGCCTCCTTTATGATGCGGTTTACCCAAAAGATATATGAAGAACACGGTGAATCCAAAGTACAGTGGCGTGGCAACGTGTCGCACGTTCAAGGTGGAGAAGACCTTAACTTTTCGGATTTTAAAGATGCCGTATCCTTTATTCAAGAGCATTTGACCGACCTCACCCGCGAGGCCACCAACGATAGAAGTTCCGAAGAACAAGAGAACATTTTGATGAAGAGTTTTTCATTGTTCAAAACCGTGGCCGCAACTGGCCCTAAAATTTTGAAAGAAACACTAAAAGACCCCCGCAAGCAAGTGGCCAATTTACAGGACCAATTAAGCGAATATGGGGAAGAGCTTTTGGAGAAAGTTCCGTTGGACCAATGGCGAAACGCCTCTAAATCCGACTTTTTGTCCATTCAAGAATCCTTGGCCGAACTTTCACAATCGGTAGCCCTACTTACCGAAAAGGTAGATGCCCTGAATGCGTCTAGCACAACCAAAACAGCGACCAAAGCCAAGACACCTCGCTCAAAATCTAAATAAACGGTGACACAAGAGGAGCTCACAAATCAATTGGAACGCCATAAAACCTTTGGACGAGAGGCACCCATAAAGTTCCAGACCATGGGGCAATTTGCGCTATGGCGCGATGGGGAAAAAGTCAACACCAAAGATTGGGGACGGGACAAAACCCTGCAGCTCATCCAATATTTGATTTCGTACCGACATAAACACGCCCTACACAAGGAACATATTATGGACCATTTGTGGGAAGAAGGCGATGACCGCGATTTCAAAGTGGCCCTTCATGGGGTAAACAAGGTATTGGAACCGAACAGAGCTTCGCGCACAGAGCCTATTTATGTGGAACGGCAAGGGGTTACTTACCAACTCAATCTTGATTTGGTTTGGATTGATGTGCAAGCGCTCGAAAACTACATCATTGTTGGGAACGAGGCGTTGAGCGATTCTCCCAAAATAGCCCAAGAAGCCTATAAGCAAGCCATTGAACTCTATCAAGGCGCCTATCTTCCCAATCGAATTTTTGAGGATTGGTCTTCCGAGGAACGTGAAAAAACACAAGTGCTTATTTTAGGAGCGCTGGTGAACATGGCCGAATTGTTGGTTAAAGAAAATCCCATGGAAAGTATTCGGCTGGCACAACAAGCCATTGGCATAGACAAAACCTGGGAAGACGCCTATCGCATTCAAATGGAAGCCTATATTGTGAAAGGCAACCGTCCCCAAGCGCTCAAAACCTATCAAAAATGTGCGGATATCTTGGATGAAGAATATGGCATCCCTCCTTTACCTGCAACCAAAGCGCTTCTTAAAGAAATTGAAGCTCTGGCTTAACCCTTTCCAAATACCTGTTTTTCAGATATTTACTATTTTCCATTTCAAAAATTTATCAGCTAGGGCAAAATTGCAACTCATCTGTAACTCCCTGATTTTATGTTTGCAGTGTAAAATTTGAATCATCAGATAAAACATATCATCATGGCTACGAAAACACAAAAAACGAAGCGCACTTTAGTAGAAAAAACAGCAGATAACATGCTGGGCATGGCCACATTGGCCAATGACTTTGCCTTGAGCACTACTGAAAAGGCATTTGACACTTCTTTTAAAATGGCCCATAAATCTTTGGACCTTACTTCCAAAGTGGTGAAAAAAGGATTGGATATTACCGCCACACAGCAAGATTTAGTTTTTGACGTGCTTAACGGTGTAAAGAAAAAAATCATAAAAAAATAGAGGTAACTCGCTAAGATTCAATAGTGCAACTCATTTGTAACTCGCAGTTGCTAGGTTTGCACCAACAAATACGAACAACAATATTTTAAAATAAAACTCATGGCTACAAAAACAACAAACAAAGTAGAAAAGAAAAGCCTAAACGATTCTTTGGTAAACGCTACAATGGCAACCATCAACACTACCGTTGAACATGGCGAAAAATGGCAGAAACTCACTAAAAAGTTGGTTAAAAAATCAGAGCCTGTTCGCAGAAAGCAAATGGATATGGTTTTTGAAACCGCTACTGAGGTTAAGGCCCAATTCAACTCCGGTAAGGAAAGAATGTTGGACTTGGTCGGATACGATGGAGAAGTGGTTGAGCGCGCCATGGAATATGCTACTCAAAACCCAGTGAGCAAAAAGGTAATCAAAGTTGCTGGTTCCGTTAAAGAAACCATCACTGAAAATCCTGTAGTAAAGCAAGTAGAAAAGACTACTGAAAATCTCAAGGCTAAAGGAACCGCCAAATTGAACGACCTTAAAGAAGATGTTTTGGAACAAGCCCAAAAAATCTTGAACAAAGGAGAAGAAATCGTTGAAGATGCCTTAGACACCAAAAAAAAGGTGAAAAAACAAGCAAAAGCTAAAGCGACCAAAGCCAAGGCAAAAGCGGTTGCTACTACCAAGAAAGTAGTTGTTGAGGCAGAACCTATTGTTCAAAAAGTCAAAGAAGTTGAAAAAAAGGTAGTTGATACGGTAAAAGATGACTTGAAATTGATTCACGGGATTGGACCAAAATTGGAAACCATCTTTAACCAAAATGGTATCATTACTTACGCTCAATTGGCTAAAATCAGTGAGGCAAAAATGAGAAGCATTTTGGAAAAAGCAGGTCCTGTATTCAAAAATGCCAACTTCGCCGACTGGATGAAGGAAGCTGAAAAAATGAGTGCTTAAGTCCCAGACTAACAACAAGTTCAGTGTATTTCAATATTTAAATTCACAAAAGATGAAAAACAATAAAACACAGAAGAAAGCAAAAGGATTCATCAAAAAAACGATGGCCCAAGCAAAAGACTTTGCGCGCAATGCAAATGATATCGCTCTAGCAAAAACCGAGGAATTCGTTACAGAATCTTTGGAAATTGCAGCACAATGGCAGAAGGTAGGCGAAAAAGCCATCAAAGGTGGATTGAAGTTATCGGCCAATCAGCAAGACCTTGTCTTTGATATTTTGAATGAAGTTAAATCCGATATGAAAGAAGGGCAAAAGAAGTTTCGTAAACTGGTAGCCTAAACTTTAAAACGGATTACATGAAAAAAGACCAGAATATCTCCAAAGTGGATATTCTGGTCTTTTCGTTTTTTACCCTTAACACAAGAATTCGTTATTTTAGCAAAAGGTCATTATCTTCTTCTTGGAAGTTGAGGCAAACAAAGTGACCTTCTATTCTCAACCCGCACATTGGCAAGAAAAAAAACCATAACACGAGCGTATCTCATAGACTGTTATATGGATACAGTAGTGGCGCAACACGGCACACCCTTCACCATTGAGGACTTGGGCCGCACACATAATTTTACCCCTGAAGCGTTCGAAGCCCATTTTGAAAGTTTTGAAGCGTTGAACAAGGCCATTTTCAAGATTTTCTTGGATAATGCCCTAGTGGTACTTGCCGAAACCCCAGAATACTTCGACTTCAGCAAAAAGGATAAGTTGCTCAGTTTGTATTATACCTTATTCGAAAATTTAAGCCTTAATCGCGACTTCGTTTTATTGACCATCAAAAGTTATGGCCTGAATTTGAATGCCCTATCCCTTTTCAATGAATTGAAGGAAAGCTTCGTAGCCTTTGTCGATTCCCTCGAAATGGAAACCCTGAGTTTACATGACACCTTGGATTCCTTGCAAAAAAAATCGCTCCGAGAAGGGCTCTGGGTGCAGTTTTTACTCACCCTGAAGTTTTGGATGTCCGATGATTCGCCGCAGTGCGAAAAGACCGATATTTTCATTGAGAAGTCCGTAAACACTGGCGTAGAACTTTTGAATACCAAGTCGTTGCACAACATTATCGATTTGGGCAAGTTTCTGTATGCCGAAAAAGTAAAATCGAAATAAACGCTATGAAGTCCTCAAAAAATATTCCAATTTCCAAATTGCATCGTACTTCAAAATTAGTGAAGACCGGTGCAAAAGTAGGGGTGAACTATTTAAAATACTATGGGGATAAAATTGTGAATTCTGAGGAAGAAGCCAAAGAACGCCTTGACGAAAACAATGCCAATGACATTTATGACAGCCTAAAAACCCTAAAGGGAAGTGCACTTAAAATGGCGCAAATGATGAGCATGGAAAAAAACATCATGCCCAAGGCTTATGTCGAGAAATTTTCGTTGGCGCAGTTTTCAGTACCTCCCCTTTCCGCGCCATTGGTATTCAAAACCTTTAGGAAATCCTTTGGCAAACTCCCACATGAGCTATTCGACTCCTTTGACAGTCAAGCAATAAACGCCGCTAGTATCGGTCAAGTGCACAAAGCAGAAAAGAATGGTAAAACTTTAGCGGTTAAAATCCAATATCCCGGAATTGCTGACAGCATCCAATCTGATTTGGCCATCGTGAAACCCGTCGCCATGAAAATGTTCAAAATTTCAGGGGAACATTCCGAACAATACTTCAAAGAAGTAGAAGACAAATTGGTTGAAGAAACCGACTATGTTTTGGAACTAGCACAAAGCCAGGAAATAACTGAAGCCTGTCAACACATTGAACATCTGAAATTTCCGGTGTATTACCCAGAGTATTCTTCCGCTGATATCATTACCATGGATTGGATGGAAGGGTTGCACCTCTCCGAGTTTGTGTTTAGAAACACGGACCAAAATGCTGCAAATACGATAGGGCAAACCCTCTGGGATTTTTATATGTACCAAATTCATGTGCTGCGCAAAGTACATGCAGACCCACATCCCGGAAACTTCTTGATTTCTAACCAAAATGAGATCATAGCTTTGGATTTTGGGTGTATGAAGTCCATTCCCGATGAATTCTACATCCCATATTTTGAACTGTTCAACGCCGATGTGCTCAACGACCCCGAACGTTTTCATAAGAGTTTGACCGCTTTGGATATTTTAAAGGCAGAAGATAGCCCAGAAGAGAGGACGCTTTTCACCAATATGTTTTATGAAATCATTGAATGCTTCACTACCCCATTCCGCAGCAAAACTTTTGATTTTTCCGATACAGCGCTCTTCGAAAAGCTAAGCTCTTTTGGAGAACAGTATTTAAAGGAAGCCAGTGCGCTCAATATGAACGCCAACCGAGGCTCAAAGCATATAATTTACATGAATCGCACCTTTTTCGGACTTTTTAGTCTCATGTTCGACCTTAAAGCTGAAAACATTAATATCAACAACTACACCCACTACTTGGAGAAGCAAACCGTGCTGGGATAAAACGACGACAAGAATGGCCACCATACTAGCCATCAAGGATATTGCACAAGAAGTGCTGGACGGAAAATTCAAGCAGATTTCAGGCTATGATGCCGCCTTTTTGTATGCAGAATCCCCCACCAGTCCCATGCATATCGCCACTTTGGTCGTGGTAGAAGACTCATTGGAATTCAAAGATTTCAAAAAAATAGTGGCTTCCAAACTGCATTTGATGCCCAAGTTTCGGCAACGTTTGTTGAACGTGCCCATGAACTTAGACTATCCCTATTGGGTAGATGACCCCAATTTTGAACTGGACTTGCACTTGCATCGCATGAAATTGCCCGAACCTTCCAACTGGGAAACCTTGCGCCGAACGACCTCAAGTATTTTCAGTGCCCCTTTGGATTTAAGACGGCCTCTTTGGTCCATTAATTTTATTGAAGGCATTGACGAAATTGCCCAAGTACCCAAAGGTTCCGTAGCCATTGTCAGCAAAGTGCACCATGTGATGATTGATGGCAATTCTGGGGTGGGTCTTATGGGCATCTTGTTTGACAAGGATGACAAGGCCAAACCCATAGACCTTTCAAAAGTCAAAAAGTTTGACCCAGACCCTTTGCCAGATGATATTAGTTTGCTCCTTAAAAGTGGCTATGGCTTTTTGAAAAATCCTTTCAAACTGCCAAAAACCATTGCCGAAACCGCAGTAGCCTTTATCAAAACCAGAACTTCAAAAACCTTGAGTATTCAAAAGGAGTTCACTTCGGCGCGGTATCCGGTACCAATAACCATTTTTAACGGAAACATTTCACCCAAGCGGACATGGGGCACCGCCATTTTGGAATTTGACCGGGTCAACAGTTTGCGAAAATCCACGGGGGGTAGTATCAACGACCTTATTCTTGCTTTTTGCGCCGGTGCCATTCGTCGGTATTTGCAGGAACGAGAGAAATTGCCACTGCAACCTTCCAACTGGGAAACCTTGCGCCGAACGACCTCAAGTATTTTCAGTGCCCCTTTGGATTTAAGACGG
>JBCBCH010000149.1:0-6382 GCA_038530835.1 Bacteroidota bacterium
AATTGGAATGCGTTTTGGGTTAGTTGAGCTTGATATCTGGAATAAAGCAGGATTGCAAGAATACCGAATCCAAAACGCATTCCAATTATCTGAGAAGTTCCTAATTGAGGATAACTTAAGTCTGGAACATCCCGACATCTGGCTATTCTTTACAGATTCCAGAATCTTGCAGTACCATACAAGCGAACCCATATTTCGGCCACTTTTTGCGGTAGGCCTCTCTTTGGACCATGGCTTCAGGAACCCCTGGGTTTTCCGTTTTCACAGTTGGCTACTATTCTTGCTGTTGTGTGGAATGCTTTTACGTTTTCCATTCACAAACATTGACGAAATACCTCAACCTCAGTATAGAAAATATAGGCTTCTCGCCTTGGCAATGTTAACACTTTTACCAAGTACCGCTGCTGTTTTAGAGAACATGGTGCATCGTTCGGAACTTTCTGCTACGGTATTTTTGATGGTAAGTTTTTGGCTACTGAGAAAGAATCGAAGCAGTGCTATTCCTATTGCCATACTTTTTTTCATTGCTGCTGGCTTAACCCACGAACTGGCATGGACTTTCCTTTTACCACTTGGTTTTTATCTATGGAGAAGGTCAATTGACCTGGTTTTTGGAATGGTTTGGTGCACCTCTTTCGCACTATGCGCCTTTTGGTTATCACCCTCAAGTCCTCCTTTTGCAGCAACTGGTTTTATGATGAGCATAGGGCTTTATTTTATACTTCCACCCCTACTTCAAAACATAACTTCCAGATTGAAAAATGGGGCAGCGTCCCCTTCAAAAAAGCATATCAGTCTTTTGTTTGGTATACTTTTCTTGGTGCTATTGCATTTAAAGCATCAAGACTCAACGCCTCCTAAATCTTCCCTGCATCAAGAATATACCATTGGTAACGAACTCATTTCCACTCACCAATGGAATGCCGCCTTGCTTCATTTTGAAGATTTATATCAAAAGACCCCGTATCACCGACAGACCGTCTTACGACTGTTGGATACGTACCACGCACTCGAACGCTGGAAAGATTTAAAAAATCTCTCTTCGAAAATCCTAGCCCAAGGTTTCCTCCCTGAAATTGCCCAAAAATATCAGACAATATGTGTGGCAAAGAAACCTAGAATCACTGTATTGGAAGAAACTTTTGTAGAAAACCGAACGACACAGAACGCCTTGCAGTTGGCCAACGAGTGCTACCGTAGAGGAGAATATGCACAAAGTGCACATTTCGCACGTTGGGTACTAAAGCATGAGCCCAATTCAGAAGATGCGTTACTTCAACTTGGCGAAGCATATTTCAAATTGGGCAATCACCATGATGCCAAGCGTGCCTTTCAAAAGGCAGGTAGTTTGACCCCTATGCAACACGCCAATGTTGCTTCCATGGAATAAGTTGACACGCGCCAAAACTTTTCAGCTAATCCGAATTGCCTTGGCATTCAAATCGGAACTTTTGCATCTCAAATTCAATAAATATTACAATATTTGCGGGTCGAAAAATACACCATGAGAAAATATCATTTCATTTGGGTTTTGTTGTTAATCATCGCGGCATGCTCACCTTCCAAAGAAAGCAACACAACCATCTCTGGCAATATCAAAGGCCTTAAAAAGGGAACTTTGTATTTGCAGCACCTGCAAGACTCCAGTTTGGTCAACCTCGATTCAATAGAAATCAAAGGCGAGGCTCAATTTGCTTTCGATTGTTTTTTGGAGGGCCCTGAAGTGCTGTACCTCTATTTGATTAAGGAGGACCAAAATGACATCAATGACAGGATTGCTTTTTTCGCGGAACCCGGTGCGATTCAAGTCAACACCAAATGGAACACTTTTGATGCCAATGCAGAGATAACGGGTAGCGCTTCACATGACCTATACACGGAATTCACCGAAATGATGTCCAAGTTCAATATCAGGGAATTGGAAATTGCCCAAGCCATGCAAAAAGATACTTTGGCTTTTGATTCCCTTCAAAATATGCTTCGTAAAAATACCGTGAACCGTTATCGCTACGCCCTGAATTTCGGACTCAATCACCCCAATACGGAGGTCACTCCTTATGTATTGATGAAGGAAGTAAAAGACGCGAACCCAGTCTATCTGGATTCCATATATACTCTTCTAAAACCGGAGATTGCCCAATCTAAATATGGGAAAGCGTTGGGGAAACAATTGGGAAAATAGCGTATCCCACTAACTACTGAGGCCGTTTAACTGCTCGATAAGTTCTGTTGCTCGTTCTTCAAGCGTATTGCGCACACTTTTAAAGTGGTTCTTGAGGTCGCCCACTTCCTTGGCATGGATTTGCCCCATCAGTTCATCAAAAACTTCGATTGCTTTATCAATAATCGCCGAGCCTTCTTCCGAATTTTGGTTGTTTGAACCTTCTTCCCAGATGTAAACTGCTTCGATAATATCACCTAAAACAAAGTTTACATCTTTTTTGAGGTCGCGTATGCTGGCCATAATTTTCCTTTTTTTAAAGGTACTATTAAATGCTAACTTCTAAAAACCTTGCTCCCAAAGTTGCAATTTCAATCCTATCGGTATCGGCTCCTATCAATAGGGTCTCCCCCTTTTTGACACTGGTTTCACCTTCAGCGTTGGATACCTTCGCCTCACCTTTCACACACATTAAAATGGTAAACGAATCCCTTGTACTTACATCCAAAACATGAGTATCATCAAGGGCCAAATAGTTGGTTTTGAAATAGGGGCTTTCTACCATGGGATTGGCGATATTGCTCTCGGTGGGGTAATTCACCTTAAAGTCATCTTTTCGCTCGTAATCAATGGCATCAAGGGCCAATTCGGTATGGAGTTCCCGAAGATTTCCATTTTTATCCCGTCTATTGAAATCAAATACACGATACGTAATATCAGAGGTTTGCTGGATTTCAGCCAACAATACCCCAGCCCCTATGGCATGGATTTTTCCAGTATTGATGAAAAAAGTATCTCCCTCGATAACCGCTTCATAGTTAAGTAAATCCAATAGGGTGTCCTTTTCGAGGCTCTCCACATATTCTTCCTTCGCTACATCCCGATTGAACCCAACAATCAATTGAGCATTGGGGTCAGCATCCATGATGTACCACATTTCGGTCTTCCCAAAAGAGTTATGTCTTTTCTTGGCCAAGGCATCATTTGGGTGCAGTTGTATGGAAAGGTCTTTTTGCGCATCGATAAACTTAATAAGAATCGGGAAATCCTTTCCGAACCTATCCATGACACTTTTTCCCAAGAGTTTTTCCCCGTAACTTTCAATCAAACTATTCAGGGAGGTTCCTTCCAAACTACCCTCACTTACTACGGAAATATCTCCTTCGACCCCTGAAAGCTCCCAACTTTCCCCGGTGATATCGCTTTCAATGGGCTTTTGTAGAACTGACTTTAGCTTGGTACCGCCCCAAAGTCGTTCCTTTAGGATAGGTTTGAATTTTAATGGGTATAACATTATCCGGTATAGGTTACAAAATTACGTGGCGTTTCGTAGAGCACTACTTCAAGTTTGTTTTCTGAATCGATATGTGGTCTGAGATAGTTCCAAATAACCACGGCGATATTCTCCGCTGTTGGATTCAACTCTTGGAAATCTGGCACATCCTCATTCAAATTCTTGTGATCAAAGCGTTCTTCAACTTGATCTTTTATCAAATCCTTCAACACCTTCATGTCCATCACGTATCCCGTCTCCGGGTCAATCTCACCCTCTACACTTACAATCAAATCATAATTGTGTCCGTGATACCTTGGATTGTTGCATTTGCCAAATACTTCCTCGTTTTTTTCAAAACTCCAATCTTTTCGATACAACCTATGCGCGGCATTGAAGTTTGCCTTTCTACTTACTTTCACTTTCATTACGAGGCGTCTTTTTTCTCAAAATATTGATAGAACCGTTCAAATATTATTTTGAACCAAGCGGTGTAGTTTTCAGGATGCTCTACAATGTCTTCTTTGATGTCATGCGGATACATCCATTTCCAGCTTTCTACTTCCTCAGGATTAATTTCTGGAAAACCATCGTAAAACCCTAACATCACATGATCGTACTCATGCTCCGTTAGACCATTGTCAAAAGGCGCTTTGTAAATAAATGAAAATAGCTCCTTCAGCTCAACTTCAAAACCCATTTCCTCTTGAAGCCTTCGCTTACCGGCTTCAATATTGGTTTCGCCATCCCGTTGATGGCTGCAACACGTATTGGTCCATAACAATGGAGAGTGGTATTTGGACGCTGCACGTTGTTGCAACATGATTTGTCCTTCCTTATTCTGAATAAAAACTGAAAATGCGCGGTGCAAAACCGCTTTTTCGTGTGCTTCCATCTTGGGCATCAACCCAAGAGGTTCGTTGTTTTGGTCAACCAAAATCACCATTTCCTCTTTCATACTGCAAAAATAGTGTGTTTGGAGGGAACCTGTCCTATTCGAGAAAAAAGAAAAGAGCTAAAAGAATCGAGGGGATTTGAGGTTACCCAAATTCCGGATGAAGTCAAAACGGACAATGATTTCAAAGGAACCATCATTGAAAGTTGTGGCTCCTAAATCCGTGATTTCACGGTCATAGGCGAGCCCCACGAACATCTCATCGGAAAGCTGAAATCCGAACATACCACTGAAGGCTGCGTCCCAACGATAGGCCACTCCACCGACAAACTTTTCGTTGAACATGAAATTCGCGGACAAATCCATTTGAAGCGGTGCTCCTTGTACCATTTTGGTCAAAATGGTGGGTTTGAATTTCAAATCTGGGTTCAAATCCCAAACATAGCCGGAAATCAAATAAAGATTGACTTGTTCCCTAGCGGTGGATACGGAAGACTCATCAAAATGGTCTGTTTCCAAAATGCGCGGTGCCGAAAAGCCAGCATAAAAATGATTGGTATGATAATATATACCAGCCCCAACATTTGGAGTGAACTGGTTTCTAATATCTTGTTGTGCCTGAAGCTGTGGGTCGATGTTGAATTCGTCCAATTCGGAATAACGAATGTCCAACATATGCGCACTCGCCTTTAAGCCAAAGCTGAGGCGTCCTTCCAAAGAAGTGTAAATCGTATATGAGAAGTCTACGTCAAAATACGTTTCTGAGGTAGGTCCTATTTTATCGTTTACCACGGACAGACCAAGACCCACTCCGCGATAGCCGATTGGAGAATGAATGTTAAGGGTTTGGGTTTCGGGCGCACCATCCAATCCCAACCATTGGTTACGATACAAGGCTGCTACGCTCAAATGCCCCCTTGAACCTGCATAAGCAGGATTCACACTTACCGTATTGTACATGTACTGGGTATATTGCGCATCTTGTTGGGACCACATGGGCAAAGTCCCCAAAAGACATACAGCCCAAAAGCACAATTGAAGTATTTTCTTGTTCAGTCTTTTTTCCAAAATCTTCATCTCTTATCGATTGATGTATAAGTAGCCCGAAATTTGCTTGTTTATTCCTTCGTCGTTTACGTAATCCACAATGTAGAAATAGGTTCCCACTGGGAGTCTGTTGTCTTTATCGACGGTAACACGTCCTTCGGAGGTACCATCGAATACATTTGAGCTATTGTCATACCCTCTAGCCTGGAAGACGAGCACGCCCCAGCGATTAAAGATTTTGACAGTGTTGTTTGGAAAGTCTTCTATTCTTCTGATTTCAAGGAAATCATGAACGGTGTCATCGTTTGGCGTTATGACGTTGATGACATCTATGTCTGCGACAACCGTTGGTCCAAGGTCTGGGTCGAGATAGTTGGGTATCCCATCCTCATTGGAATCATCATTAGCAAAATTTCCATCTTCGTCCAAGTCTTCATCTCTTGTAAGAATACCATCTTCATCATCATCAATATCACGATAATCCAATTCACCATCTTGGTCGGTATCTTGTATATCGGAGGCTGGGTCATCAATCTCATCATTGACGTCAAAATCGTTCAAGACACTGCCTTCAAATACGTCATCCAATCCATCATTATCCTGGTCAGAATTCATTAATGGCGTGTCCAGAATTCCGTCTTGGTTGCGGTCGTTTGCTTCAATAAGGTCAGGTACTCCATCTTCATCACTATCTTCATCCACATAATCAGGGAAACCGTCTTCATCCGTATCTACAGGAATCAAACCAGTGTTTCCACCAATTTCGTAGGCATCATCTACCCCATTGTTATTAGCATCTACCAGACTTGGCGAAATATAGCCAAGTGTGGTTTGCGCTTCAATATTATCCGGAATACCATCATTGTCACTGTCAATGTCCAGATAATCTGGAATTCCATCTAAATCTGTATCGGTTGCATCCGTAGCCGGATTGTTATCGTTGTCAGCATTTAAATCTTCAAAGGCATCGGGGATACCATCATCATCGCTATCCAAATCCACACCA
>JBCBCH010000150.1:0-6374 GCA_038530835.1 Bacteroidota bacterium
CGACGAGTATATTTCCTTGATTTTGTCCAATTTGTTCAAGGCCAAATGGCTTATCAACAAGCTGCCGGTGGAAGTACCCACAAAAAGGTCGTATTTGTATTTTGCCTCTTGAATCAGGAATTGCGCCACGCCTCCCGCAAATGCGCCTTTGCTACCCCCACCAGAAATTACCATAGCTCTCATTTCGCAAGGGTTTTATCAATAAACTTTTGTTCTTCAGCATTGAGGCTGGCATACAGCGCTCGAATACGTTCTTCACCTTGAGCTTCTTGGGCAAAGTCTTTTAGGAGTTTGCGGCAACTCTTTTTAAAATACCAAACATGATGCATGCTTCCTGAAATGAGATTTTTCAATACCGTATTGGAGAAGGGAGCGAGATTTTTCAAATATTGAAATGCCAATAACCGCTCTTCAAAATGATGGTCCGCGTTGGTATATGATTCCAAGGTTCTATAAAAGTTCAATTTCTCCCCTTCCCTGTATTCCGATGTGGCCAAGGCAAGCGTGTACCATAAAAGCTTTAAATTGGTATACTCACAATTCATGTAGTCAAGAGTCTGGTCCAAAAAACGGTTCCTTTCCATGGGAAAATCCACCCACAAACGGTATAATGCCGCTTCACGAGTCTGATAACTAAAATCCTTTAAAAACGATTCGAACAACACTTTTGTCGTATCGTTTACTTTGGTCGTGGATTGCGCAAACACCTGACGAACCATAATCGTTTCTGAAGCCAACAGCCTGCTCCAAAGGGAATCAGGGATTTGACTTCTGGTATCGAGCAGTACCTGTTTTTTAAAAGGTTCTGAACGCTTTTTCAACCATACTTTACCTAAAAAATCTGTGCTAAGCGTGTTCTTTTCGGTAAATTCAAAATAGTCGGAAAGGTCTGAACTTTGTTGGGTTAGAAGTTGTTTGGCTTGCATCATTGGAAATTCGGACTGGCGCAACCAAGTACCTTCAAAACCCGTTAATTTCATCCCTGATGCCTTTTGCATCTCCCTCATAAACTCTTGAACCGTAACATTTTGATAGGCGAAGCGATTCAGGTAATTCTGGATTCCGTTTCTGAAGGCATTGTCCCCAACCATATCCCGGAGTATGACCAAAGCCCAAGCACCCTTTTCATAAAACGTCAAACTTCCCGCTTGCGGATTCGTCAAGGATTCACCATTACCCTCTTTGGACATACTGTTCAAAGCCTTGGCAGTATCCCAAAGTTTCCAGTAAAAATAGTCTGAGCCAAACAATTCTTTTTCGGCCAAATATGCGTAGTAGGTAGCAAAACCTTCATGCAACCAATGATGCTCTCCGCTTTGCTCTGTTACCAGATTTCCAAACCATTGATGGGCCAGTTCATGTGCATTGACATTGACGTAATTTTTATCTATAAAGGCCATAGAATCAATTACATACCGATTGGAAAAGAAAGTTGCCGTGGTATTTTCCATGCCTGCGTACAAGAAGTCATGAACAGGAACCTGTTTGTAATCTTGCCAAGGATAGGAAACCCCTATCTCCTTTTCCAAAAAATCGAATATTTTCTTGGAATATCGATAGGTGGGTTCTGATTTAAGGCTATCCTGAGCTTTGTAGAAGAGCGAAAAAGGAATCCCGGAAGTAGACGACTCTTGCTTCTTTTCAAACTTACCAATCGCAAAGGCCAACAAGTAACTACTCATGGGTTGAATCATGTCAAAAGACCATATCGCAACCCCTTGGTCTTGCTTCCTATTTTTGAGTTTTCCATTGGCAACAACGGTATACCTGGAATCGAATATGACATCCAAATCGAACTCGACCTTTTCGTTCATGTCATCAAAACTGGGTACCCAATGACTGCTGTATTTTCCCTGTCCTTGTGTCCAGATTTCTTCTCTTCCCGTATCGCCTTCATTCCAATTAACAAAATATACCGCCTGTTTGGGTCTGCAATCGTATTGAATCTGCAGGTTGTTTTTTGTGGAAGGTTTCAGTTTTTTTTGAATGATAAGTTTGTCATTGGTCAAGGTATACCGGATAGGTTTTTCATTGAGCAAAACCTTGGAAACATTCATGTCCTTCGCATCGAGATAAAAGCTGTCCAACGATTTTTCTACGTCAAAAACATACCGTACCTCGCCTTGAATTGTTTTGAGCAATGGATTTGGGGCAATGACGATTTTTGCTTTTTTGAAGTCCAGTTTATCCTGCTCTTGCGCCCAAGTATAGGTGCCGAAAATAAGTAAGAAAAGGAGTATGGGCCGCTTCATGGACAGTAGGTAACAAAAGTCACTCCAAATTACATATTTTAGTTTGATGAATGCGAAAATTCTAGGCACACCAATAACCTATCTGAAAAGCGTTGGTCCCAATCGAGCAGCTCTGCTTAAAGAGGAGCTCGGCATTCAAACCTATCTAGATTTACTACAGCTTTTTCCAAATCGTTATTTGGACAAAACCCAATACCATAAAATCGCTTCTTTGAAAAACAGCGGAGCAGATGTCCAGATTATTGGGAAAATCATTCACATCAAAACGGTTGAGCAGCGCCGAGGAAAACGTTTGGTGGCCACTTTTGCAGACGAAACCGGTCAAATGGAGCTGGTTTGGTTTCGCTCGCATAAATGGATTCGGGAACGATTGGAGCTCAACCAAACCTATGTGATATTTGGTCGAATTTCTCAATATGGCTCGGTATATTCAATGGCCCACCCAGAAATGGAATTGCTCAACCAGCATCAAACCACGCCACGTTCCGTGATGCAACCGCTGTACCCTTCAACCGAGAAGCTTTCCGCAAGAGGTGTAACCAATAAGGTCTTTCGGGGTTTTATGGCCCAACTGCTAAAAGAAACCCAAGAGGTTCTGGCAGAGTGTTTATCACCCAACATTTTGTCAGAGTTTCAATTGTTGTCCAGAAAGAAAGCGTTTATCAATATTCATTTTCCAGAAAGTCAGGAGGCTTTGGCCAAGGCCAGATTTCGCTTGAAGTTCGAAGAGCTTTTTTTCATTCAGTTACAACTGCTCTTAAAGAAAAACCTCCGCAAACATAAAATCAAAGGAATGCCATTTACCCAAGTGGGGCAAGCCTTTAACACCTTCTTTGAAAAACACCTTCCTTTTGAATTGACCAAGGCGCAAAAAAGAGTGGTGAAGGAAATACGCAATGATTTGGGTAGTCATGCCCAGATGAACCGTTTGCTCCAAGGCGATGTAGGGTCAGGTAAAACCATTGTGGCCTTGCTCAGCATGCTCTTGGCGGTAGATAACGGTTTTCAAGCCTGTCTCATGGCACCCACGGAAATTCTAGCACAACAACATTACAATGGTTTGAAGGAATTGTTAGGGGAAATGGATATCCCAATTTCTTTATTGACCGGTTCCACAAAACAAGCGGCCCGCAAAACCATTCATGCAGACTTACAAGAGGGAACCTTGTCCTTTCTGGTGGGTACTCACGCCTTGCTGGAAGATAAGGTGCAATTCAAGAATCTGGGACTGGCCATCATTGATGAACAGCATCGGTTCGGTGTTGCGCAGCGCTCCAAACTCTGGAAAAAAAATACCATTCCGCCACACATTTTGGTCATGACCGCAACTCCCATCCCCAGAACGCTGGCTATGAGCTTGTATGGTGATTTGGACATTTCGGTAATAGATGAACTACCCCCTGGCAGAAAACCCATTAAAACCGTACATCGCTTTGATTCCAACCGACTGAAAGTTTTTGGGTTTCTGAAAAAAGAAATTGCCAAAGGTAGACAGGTTTATGTGGTTTATCCCTTGATTCAAGAATCTGAAGCATTGGATTACAAAGATTTAATGGATGGGTATGAAAGCATCATCAGGGATTTCCCTAATGACCAATATCAAATTTCAATTGTACATGGAAAAATGAAACCTGCGGACAAAGACTATGAAATGGAACGATTTGTTCGTGGAGAAACCCAAATAATGGTCGCTACCACCGTAATTGAGGTAGGTGTAAATGTTCCCAATGCCTCTGTAATGGTCATAGAAAGCTCTGAACGATTTGGGTTATCCCAATTGCATCAGCTCAGAGGGCGTGTGGGCCGCGGTGCAGAGCAAAGTTTTTGCATTTTAATGACGGGCCATAAGCTTTCAGAAGATGCCAAAACCCGATTGGAAACCATGGTGCGTACCAACGATGGTTTTGAAATTGCGGAAGTAGACTTAAAGCTTCGTGGTCCCGGCGATTTAATGG
Organism: Bacteroidota bacterium; assembly: GCA_038530835.1. GTDB lineage: Bacteria > Bacteroidota > Bacteroidia > Flavobacteriales > Flavobacteriaceae > Flagellimonas. The sequence continues at coordinate 4,208 of JBCBCH010000150.1, forward strand.
GTACCCAACAAAGTGGAATGCTCAACTTGAAAATTGCGGATATCGTTAAAGACAATCAAATTCTAAAAACTGCCCGTTATACGGCTATTCAAGTTTTAAAAGAAGACCCTAAATTGGAGAAACCTGAAAATTTGGGTATTCGCAACCAATACCTATCCAATATTCAAAACAAAGCCCTTTGGAATTACATTAGTTAAATAAGACTGCTTTTGGAGAGTAGTTTTGAGGCAAAACCATATAATCCAGAACTTCCCCTTCAAATGTCAACGAAGCTAATTCATATTTTTTCTCCCCCTCATTCTGATAAGAATAACTAATTAAGATTCGTCTTCTTTCAAAATCAACAAAATAGGACTCCCCCATAACAGATAGATTTGATCCCAAATGGTCTAGTTGTTCTCCGAATAGCTCCACGATATCAAGACTAACGATTTGGTTAGAATTAAAATCAAGGAGGGTTATTAAAGGAAATGGTAATCTGTTTCCAAAACTAGTTCCGAAAATAAAGTAGTCTTTATCAACAAAACCAAAGCCAGGTCTGGTTAAAGAAATCCCAACTAAGTCATCATTTTCAAATTTTTTTGACTGCTTGGATTGTAAGTTATAAAGTTCAAGAATCCCACCATCAGAAATGCATACCATATCATCCCTTATTAGCAAATCGAGTAAAACGTCGGATTCAAACGATTTAATTAATCTATTAGTTCGTAAATCATACACCTCTATATGATATGACGTATTAGTACCTCTTTTGGAATAATCAATGACATAGTATTTATCGGTAACGGTAATACCAGATGACGATTCACCAGAACCAATACTGATAGTTTCATTCCCGTTTTGTTCCCAACGCGCAGACCAAAGCGTTTCCATACTAGAAGTGACGGAATTAACTTTAGAGAAAAAAACCATATCAAATGATTCGTCACCAACCAACTCGTTTTCATAATGAAGTGTAAATATGGATTCTTTGTTAGCAGAAGACTGCATAAAAATGAAGCGATTGTTTGTTTCGACGATTTTATAAAAGTCTTGAACGATTTGTGATTCTCCGGAAGATATGTTTTTAGAGACTAGTTTTACGGCATTACCATCTGATGCGCTAAAACTATCTTCTATGAATGAAATGTTTTCATTGGTATCCAAGCGAAATAAAACGTCCTCTTCAAAACCATATTCTTGCGATAAATTTTGAATACCAACCACTTCGTTTTCATCGACATCAATTTGATGCCAACTTGTTATTCTATTTCTTTCGTCCAATTGTGCGGCAACTATAGTAATATCGTTAAACCCAACATCTGGACTTAGCACTACATCATTAGCAACGTCATCTGAATCGCATGAAACCAATATAGTAGTAAATAGAATCCCTAAGAAGTAAAATGTCCTTTGCATTGAAGTTGAGTTTGCACAAAAAAACTCTGAAACTTTGGGTTTTCAAAATTGTATCGATAAAGTGTGTTTCACAAAAGAAAAACGCCCGGCAGATGCCCGGCGCTTCATTTATATTACTAAGGATAATTTAATTTATCCCCTCACCATTCTTTGCTTTGGTAAGGTTGGCGGCTACCCTATCACGACTCGCTTGCACAGGAGCATTTTCCAATGCCAATTTCAAGTGTTTTACGGTGGATTTATTGTCTCCCAATGCGGAATACCCTCTAGCCAAACCATAATGAACCGGCCAAGTGCCTTTGTGTTTTTTGGCGTTCCATTTGAATACTTCCAAGGCCTTATCACTGTTCCCTTCGGCAATTAATCGCCGTCCATATTGGTGAATATCCAAAACGGTACCCAAGGGCATAGCTTCTTCCATTACGGACTGTGAATCAGCGACTTTACCTTGTTTAGCGAGTATTTGCGATTTGATATTTAGGTTCGTAAAAGTTTTTTCGCTGAAAAAGTTACCATCGATTGCAGCATCAATCCAACCCAAAGCTTCATCCAAATTCCCGTCATTATTCAAGGCAAAATTGGCGGCTTGCTCCCAACTTTGACGATTGAATCCATCCGTATTCTGCAGTTTTTGTCGGATTAGGGCCAATACATTTTCGGTTACATCGGTTTCAATCACAAATGGGATTTGTTTCTTTTCCCAGCGTAGAGAAGCTTTGGCAGAGTTTGCCGTAACCTCGGTAAAATCGAAGGTGAGTTGTTCAGTGTG
>JBCBCH010000151.1:0-6305 GCA_038530835.1 Bacteroidota bacterium
GCAAAATGTACGCAAATCGTGCCCTTAAAACTAAAACACAAGACGTTTCCCAATGTGGAGATACTACGCAAGGACTGCTTAGCAGTCTTGGAGATAATATTTTTGGTGAAACGCCCCAAAATATTTTCCTGCTTAAGGCTACCTATCGTTTTGTGTTTTAGTTTTAAGGGCACGATTTGCGTACATTTTGCGTTACTAACTAAAATAACCTCACAAACAAAAACCATGAAACGGAAAATATTTTCACTTTTTTTAATGGGTTTTATCGTATTGTCATGTTCCAATGATAATGATAATGAGAATACCGAAATGACCGATACTACCAGCGAAATTGTTGGAACTTGGTTGCTAACTGACCTACGCATTGATAGTGGTGTTGATGATGACGATTTGGAGTTTGCACAGCAAATCATTGCCTTTTTGAACGGTATTGACTGCGAGTTGATTACGTTCACCTTTAATGAAGACAATACTGTTGTTTCCGATAGCAAAGCGAACTTTTTGTCCATTAATGTTGGTGCTGGTGGATTGGATATTCCTTGTCCAACCGAAAGTGCTTCCGAGTCTTCTACTTGGAGATTGGAAGGTAATCAGTTGACATTCATCAACGAAAACATGGAAGAAGAAACCGTAACGATTTCCATTGAAAATGGTACCACTTTGATTCTTCCGGGAGAGAGCATTGACCCGGATAACTACGCAGGAGCAGACGCTGTTTTTACCAAGCAGTAAATACTTGATATTTATACATAAGCAGGAGCCTCGTTCTATGAACGGGGCTTTATTTTTTGCAATGCTTTGACCAGGGCTTGGTTGGCTTCCTGGGTGCCTACGGTAATCCGAACTTTGCCCTTGGCCCCAAATTGGGATACCGGACGTACCATAATGCCTTCTTTCATCAAAAAGTCCGTAAACTCAAACTCAGTAAGAGGAGGGTCAATCAAAAAAAAGTTGCCTTGGGAAGGCCAATAGGAAATACCCATCTTTTCAAAAGCATTCGCTAGAAAAACACGCCCCTCTCGAACGGTGCTTACCGTTTCTGAAATGAAATCATGGTCTGATAAGGCTCCAATTCCCGCTTCAATAGCGGTTAAGGGAAGCAAAAACGGTTTTTGGATTAGCCGTATGTACTGTGCAATTTGTTGGGTGGTATAGCAATATCCGACACGCAATCCAGCTAAACCATAGGTTTTGGAGAAACTATTGATGCCAATTACCGGATAACCTTTAAGGACATACTCTAAAGCACTGACGTAGTCCGGAGCATCTGCAAAATGACGGTAGACTTCGTCAAAAACGATAAGGATGTTTTTGGGGACACGTTCCAAAAAATCTTCCAAAACCACTCTAGGAATATAAGTTCCCGTAGGATTATTAGGGCTCGTTAAAAAGATGATTTTAGTCTTGGGAGTAATGGCTTCCAAAATGCCTTCAACATCCAAAGCATAGTCCGGTTCTTTCAAGGGAACATCTATCGGTTGACCGCCATACCATCTTGAAAACACCGAATAGGGCAAGAAGCTTGGATTGGAATAGATGACCTCATCGCCTTCATTTATAAAGGCGCGAAGCAACATATCAATAATTTCGGAACCACTATTTCCACAAAGAAACTGGTCCACCTCAAGTTGTCCTTCAAAGTCTTTTACTAGCGCATTTCTTAGCCGAATGTCCGTTTGGTCCGGATATAGGTCCAGTTGATTCAAACTTTGATTTAAAGCTGCTATTGCTTTAGGAGATGCCCCTAAAGGATTTTCATTGGAAGACAGTTTGTAGATTTTCGAATGTCCAGTATCTGGGATGTTTTTTCCGCCTTTGTAAACCTCTTTGGGCTCTAAATACGGTTTGAAGATGGATGCAATTGCTTTTTCCATGGCTAAAGGTTTTCTGCATGCATCAAAATGGCCATGGCCCTTTCGGTATCACCTTCCATCAAAATCTGTTGTGCAATCCAGTGTAATTGGAGTTTCAAGCTAGCGGAATCCTCTCCAACTTTTTTAGACATCATTCGTACCTCGTCGTCTTGCCCAGCAGCTACTATTTCTTCTGCTGAAGGAAGTTTTTCCAGATTTCCCAAACGGCCCAGGTTATTTCCGGTTAGGGTTTCGCTTTCGCGGATGCCTTTCGGAAGAGCATCCACTCCAATCCCTTTGGTTCGAATGGGCTTAGGTATTTCAAATAGAGCCTCTTTGGCTGCGCGCAAATACCAACTGCCTCCCATGCGCCCAACCAAGTCCAATTTTTGGGTATCCAGTTTTTCGTTTTCGTCCAAGTAAGCACCATTGATATGAATCAGCTCTACTTTGGCAATGATAAGATTACCGGCGCCTGGTGTTTCTGCCAATTCAATAGTTTGCTGTACCGTACATTCAAACGCCACCGGAGCTTCTCCCACACGGGGCGGTTTTACTTTTTCACTGGCTACTTCGGTTAATCCAGATTTGGTGAATTCATTAACACCACGGTCGTAAGCGGTGCTGGACAACGACATTTGTTCCACAATAGGGTGGTTCACAATGTTGATGACCACCTCCGGAACTTCCTTCACATTGAGATAGGAGTGTTTATGGGTGTTGTCCCGCCCACTACGCGCCGGTGAAAAAATCAAAATAGGCGGATTGGAGCTAAATACGTTGAAATAACTAAAGGGGCTCAAATTCACCCGTCCTTCGCCATCAATGGTACTTGCAAAACAGATGGGTCTTGGTGCCACCGCGGTCAATAGGATTCCATGTAAATCTTGCTGTGGAATGGAGGTTGGGTCAATGGTTTTGGTCATTTTCTCATTTTTGTCATTCCTGCGTAGGCAGGAATCTTTTTCATAATGGATTCCCGCTTTCGCGGGAATGACAATTTCATTTTTATTTCGCAGGTAGCACTTTGGCTGAAACTTCACCAAAGCCCACGCGAATATCGCCTTTTTGGGCGTAGCCTCTCATGGTTACGGTGTCCCCATCTTGAATAAATTTTCGTTCTGAACCATCTTTCATGGGAACCGGTTTGGTGCCCATCCATGCCAATTCCAACATTGAGCCAAAGCTGTCATCTTCTTTTCCAGAAATGGTTCCTGAAGCCATCATATCGCCCACATTAATATTGCAACCGTTTACGGTGTGGTGGGCTAGCTGTTGCGCCATGTTCCAATACATGTGTTTGAAGTTGCTTTTGCAAACTACCGTTTCTTCGGCGCCTTCAGGTGAAATACTTACTTCAAGGTCAATATCATAATTCTTTTGTCCTTCATACTCCAAATAAGGGAGTACCTTGGGTTCCTGCGTTGGTCCATCTACGCGGAAAGGCTCCAAAGCCTCCAAAGTGACAATCCATGGAGAGATTGAAGAGGCAAAGTTCTTGGCCAAAAACGGACCAAGAGGAACATATTCCCATTTTTGAATGTCACGGGCGGACCAATCATTAAAAAGAACCAATCCGAAAATATGGTTTTCTGCATTTTGAGTAGAAATGATATCCCCCATTTCAGTATTTCCACCACAAATGAATCCCATTTCCAATTCAAAATCCAAACGCTGGGTCGGACCGAAAACTGGAGTTTTCGAATCTTTGGGCAGCGTTTGTCCATTGGGGCGACGAATCGGTTCCCCGCTAACCACAATTGAACTAGCCCTGCCATGGTAGCCTACTGGAATATGTTTCCAATTGGGTAAAAGGGCATTTTCAGGGTCGCGGAACATTTTACCGACGTTGGTTGCATGCTCAATGCTCGAATAAAAATCCGTGTAATCGCCAACGTATACCGGCATGTGCATTTGGGCATCCGATTGCTTTACAAAAAGCTCTGGTTTCCCAGCGAGAACGGAATGGTCATCCTGTAACCAATATTGAATATTCTTCCTCACCCTTTTGGTGATTTCTTTTCCTAAAGAAATAAAATCATTCAGTACATCCTTCTCAAATACCGCAGTATTGAAATCGAAAACGTCAAATTCGGCCAGGGCGGCCAAATCCAATATGTGTTCACCTACCGCAACACCAGTTCTTGGACTGCGGTCTGCAGTGGAGAAAATCCCAAAAGGGAGGTTGTGAATGGAAAAGTCTGAGTTTTTAGGGATGTCTATTATCATGTTGTTCTTGTCATTCCTGCGTAGGCAGGAATCTTTTTAATAATGGATTCCCGCTTTCGCGGGAATGACTGAATGTGTTTGTTATTCCACCCAAGATTTGTAGTACGAACCATCATCAATCTTGAGCGCGTTTTCGGTGACTTGTAACGGTTTAAAAGTATCAATCATTACGGCCAGTTCTTCCGTTCCTTTTTTGCCAATGCTCGCTTCATACGTTCCTGGGTGCGGGCCATGGGGAATACCTGCTGGATGCAAGGAAATGTAGCCCGGTCCGATTCCTGTTCGGCTCATGAAATCCCCATCGACATAATAGAGGACTTCATCCGAATCAATGTTGGAATGATTGTAGGGTGCTGGAATTGCTTTTGGGTGATAATCGTATAACCTTGGACAGAAAGAACAAATAACAAAAGCACTGGTTTCAAAGGTTTGATGCACAGGAGGAGGCTGGTGTACCCGTCCAGTAATAGGTTCAAAATTATGGATGGAAAATCCGTAGGGGAAATTATATCCATCCCAACCGACAACATCAAAAGGGTGTGAAGCATACACCAATTGGTGTAGCATTCCCTGTTTTTTAATTTTCATCAAAAATTCCCCTTGCTCATCATGGCTTTCCAAATCACGAGGCAATTTGTAATCCCTTTCACAATAGGGTGAATGTTCCAAAAGCTGCCCAAACCAATTGCGGTAGCGTTTGGGGGTATAAATAGGGTGAAATGATTCCGCATACAAAATGCGATTGTCCTCGGTATCAAATTCGATTTGATAAATCATCCCACGGGGAATGATGAGGTAATCCCCATACTCAAAAGGAATATTCCCCAAAAAGCTTCTTAGCGTACCGGAGCCCCTGTGGATAAAAAGCATTTCATCCGCATCGGCATTTTTGTAAAAATAGCTCGTCAAGGACTTTTTTGGTGCTGCGAGGCCTACATGTACATCAGAATTGACCAAAAGAGGTTCTCGGGCTTCCAAAAAATCATCTTTTGCGGCGACATCAAAACCAATCAATTTGCGAGAGGTTATGTTTTTCGCCACCGCAATTTTTGGAGTCATGTCGACGGGTTCGCCAATCTCTTTGACCTGGGTCGGTCTGTGAATGTGATAGGAGAGCGATGACATCCCATCAAATCCGATTGTACCAAACAACTGCTCATAGTACAATCCGCCATTCGGTTTTTCGAATTGGGTATGCCGCTTTTGCGGGATTTTTCCAAGACTGTGATAAATCGGCATGGTGCGAAGGTTTTTTAGTGCAACGTACCTCGAAGCTCTTGCTCACGCTCAATAGCTTCAAAGAGTGCTTTAAAGTTACCTTTTCCAAATGACTGTGCACCTTTTCGTTGGATGATTTCAAAGAACATTGTCGGTCTAGGCTCTACCGGGCGTGTGAATATCTGCAACAAATACCCCTCATCATCACGGTCCACCAAAATGCCGAGTTCTTTTAAGGGTGCTATATCTTCATCAATTTTTCCAACACGGTCGGTCACGACTTCATAATACGTGTCAGGCACGCGCAAGAACTCTACGCCTCGGCTACGCAAATCTCGAACCGTTTTGATAATATCGTCGGTAGCAACGGCAATATGCTGTACACCTTCACCTTCGTAAAAATCGAGGTATTCTTCTACTTGGGATTTCTTTTTACCCTCTGCTGGCTCGTTAATAGGAAATTTGATGCGTCCGTTTCCATTACTCATCACCTTGCTCATCAAGGCAGTGTATTCGGTAGAAATGTCATTGTCATCAAAAGAAAGGATGTTTTTGAATCCCATCACGTTTTCGTAGAAATCCACCCAATGGTTCATCTTGTTCCATCCGACATTGCCCACCATATGGTCAACGTATTTTAAACCCGTTGGAGCAGGATTGTAATCTGGCGTTTCCCAAGCTTTGAATCCGGGCAAAAAAGTGCCATGATAGTCTTTGCGCTCCACAAAAATGTGAACGGTTTCTCCGTAGGTATAAATGCCAGAGCGGACTACTTTTCCAGTTTTGTCTTCTTCCACCGTAGGTTCCATGTAGGATTTGGCACCACGCTCCAACGCTGTGTTGTAGGCGTAGGTGGCATCATCGACCCAAAGGGCTACTACCTTTACACCATCTCCATGGGTATCGATGTGTTTTCCGATAGCCGTTCCACTTTTACAAAACTGCCTTCGGATTCCAATCGTTGGCTTATGCAGGTCTGGAAACCGGACTAAAAGACCGCGAAAG
>JBCBCH010000152.1:0-6280 GCA_038530835.1 Bacteroidota bacterium
TGGAAAAATCGGGAACGATGTGCTCTATGATTCGGGTACTACCGGCATACGAACCTCCGGGTTTTGGGTTTAATTTCTCAACTTCCGAGATGGCCCCTTTTAGTTCCTCCTCGCTCACTTGATGCTTTTGCATCAATTTGCTGTAATGTTTTTTGATGAACTGCTCAAAGGATTTGCTCAAAATCGAAATCGCCAATTCCAAAGCGGGGGTCTTTTCCTTTCGCTTGAGTTGCAGAATCAAACACTCATCCAAGGAGCGGGCTCCAACGCCTGGGGGGTCCAAGGCCTGTACCACTTTCAACACATCACTTATCACATCTTCTTCTACATAAATGTTTTGGGTAAATGCCAAATCATCCATAATGTCGGGAAGCGGTCTTCTGATGTAGCCGCTTTCGTCTATGCTCCCAACCAAAAACTCCGCAATCGCCCATTCGTCATCATTCAAGTTGACGGTATTGAGCTGGTTCAGCAAATATTGGTTGAAGGAAATTCCGGAAGCATAGGGAATGCTTTTTTCGTCATCATCCGCGCTGTAGTTGCTCGTCTGTGTGCGGTAATCCGGAACCTCGTCATCACTTAGGTAGTCATCGATATTGATGTCCTCGGCAGCAATGGTTTCTCCTTCCCCAGCATCACCATATTCATCGTAATTATCGTCTAGGGAGTCGGCGGTTTCTGCTTTACCACTTTCCAAGGCAGGGTTTTCCTCCAATTCTTGCTTTAGACGCTGTTCAAAGGCTTGTGTAGGCAATTGAATCAGCTTCATCAACTGAATCTGTTGCGGCGACAGCTTTTGGGAAAGCTTGAATTGAAGGTGTTGTTTTAGCATTGATTGATGGGGTCTACCTATGCATAAATTTAAGCAATCGAATCAAAACTCCGCATTTTGCGGGGTTCTAGGATACGGAATGACATCACGAATGTTGCCCATACCCGTAGCGAACAAAACAAGACGTTCAAAACCTAGTCCAAAACCACTGTGAACGGCGGTGCCAAACTTGCGCAAATCGAGGTACCACCATAGTTCTTCCTCATCAATGCCCAAATCGGTGATTTTTTGTTTCAAAACATCCAAACGTTCTTCTCTTTGCGAACCACCGGCAATTTCTCCAATGCCCGGAAAAAGCACATCCATTGCGCGAACGGTCTTTCCATCATCGTTCAATCGCATGTAGAAAGCCTTGATGTTTGCTGGGTAGTCGAACAATATAACCGGACACTTGAAGTGTTTTTCGACCAAAAAGCGTTCGTGCTCACTTTGCAAATCGGCACCCCACTCGTTAATGGGATACTGGAATTTTTTCTTTTTGTTCGGTTTGCTATTTCGTAGAATATCGATAGCCTCGGTATAGGTGACCCTTTTGAAGTTGTTGTCCACTACAAATTTGAGCTTTTCAATCAACGACATTTCACTTCGCTCGATTTGTGGTTTGGTCTTTTCTTCGTCCAAAAGCCTTTTTTCCAAAAAGGCGATGTCCTCAGCACAATGTTCCAAAACGTAGCGAATAGTATATTTAATGAAATCTTCAGCCAAATCCATATTGGCATCCAGGTCATAAAAAGCCATTTCCGGCTCAATCATCCAGAACTCAGCTAAGTGTCGTGACGTATTGGAGTTTTCGGCTCTAAATGTGGGACCGAAGGTATACACCTTTCCGAGTCCCATCGCATAGGTTTCGGCTTCCAACTGTCCGGAAACCGTTAGATTGGTTTCCTTTCCAAAGAAGTCCTGTTTGAAATCAACTTCTCCCGCTTCATTTTGTGGTGGGCTTTTTGGGTCCAGTACGCTCACTCGAAACATTTCCCCTGCACCTTCGGCATCCGAACCCGTTATAATGGGTGCATGCATGTAAAAGAATCCATTCTGGATAAAATATTGGTGCACGGCAAACGACAAGGCTGACCGTACCCGCATTACTGCGGAAAAAGTATTTGTACGCACCCTTAGATGCGCTTTTTCCCGTAAAAACTCCAACGAGTGTTTTTTGGGTTGGATGGGGTAGGTTTCAGGGTCCGCAGTACCATGTACAAAAATGGAATCTGCCTGAATCTCGACACTTTGTCCTTTTCCTTGACTTTCTACCAAGGTTCCAGTGACTTTTATGGCCGCACCAACCGTAATCTGCTGAAGTAAAGATTCTTCAAACTTTTCAAAATCCACCACGCATTGAAGATTTGATAAAGTAGACCCATCATTTAACGCAATGAATCGATTGCTTCTAAATGCTCTTACCCATCCGTTTACGGCGAGGGTTTCTCCTGTGTTTTGTTTTTCAAGTATGGTTTTAATCGGATGCGACTTCATGTCGAAAAAAATTTGGGACCAAAGATAGTTGATTGCCCAAAAAAGCGTGCAGGAATATCAGGGTTTATAGGGGTTAAGACCCTATTTTTCTTCTGGGTTCAATTCTTCCTTCGGTAAAATGTCGATTTGAGGTTTTCTCAATACCTGTTTGTTGGCAATACTTCGTTCGAGCGATAGTAGCAGAGAAGGCAACAAAATGAGGTTGGCTAGCATCGCGAACATCAAGGTTGCCGATACCAAACCGCCCAAGGCTTTGGTTCCGCCAAAGCTGGAAATAATGAATACGGAAAAGCCAAAGAACAACACAATAGAGGTGTAAAACATACTTACCCCAGTTTCACGTAGGGCTGCATAGACGGATTTTTTGATATGCCATCGGTTCGCCGCCAGTTCTTGTCGATATTTTGCCAAAAAGTGAATGGTATCATCCACCGAAATCCCGAAGGCAATGCTAAATACCAAAATAGTAGAGGGTTTTATAGGAATACCTAAGAATCCCATCAATCCGGCGGTCACCACAAGAGGCAGTAGGTTGGGTACCAATGAAATGACAATCATGCGAAAGGACCGGAAGAGATACGCCATAAAAAGGGAAATCAAACCAATCGCAAGGGCCAGGGAAATCAATAAGTTTTTAACCAGATATCGGGTTCCTTTTAGAAAGAGCAACGCTTTGCCTGTCATGAAAACTGTATATCGTTCCGAAGGGAAGAACTTGTCAATGGCTTTTTGCATGTCTGATTCAATCTCTTCCATGCGTTCGATTTTGACATCCTGAAGATAAGCCGTTATGCGAGCGGTTTGCCCCGTACTGTCCATAAAGCTCTCTAGCAAATCTCCTTCGGCGGACGACCGCCGCACCATGTCCATGATAAAGGTATTCTCTTGGGAGGTGGGCAATTGATAGTACTTTGGAATCCCATTGTAAAAAACCTGCTTGGAGTATTTGACCAAATCTACTACCGAAACCGGTCTTGATAATTCTGGTGTTTCGGTCATTAGGGTGCCCAATTGGTCCATTCGCCGAAGGGTTGCCGGTTTGATGGCTCCATTTTTGCGTTTGGTGTCCACCACGATTTCCAATGGCATAATCCCATCAAACTCTTCTTCAAAAAAGCGAATGTCCTTGAAGTAATGCGTGTTTTTGGGCAAATCCTCGATACGGCTCCCCGTAATCTTGATTTGGTAAATACCAACAATACTCAAAACCAAAACAATTACAGAGGTAATGTACACTCCGATGCGATAATCGCGTACCATCCGCTCCATCCAATTGACAAAAATGTCAATCCATTTTTTGTTGAGATGTTTCAAGTGCTTTGTCTTGGGCAAAGCCATGAAACTGTAGATGATAGGTATAATCAGCAAAGACAGAATAAAGATTCCAATGATATTAATGGAAGCAACAATCCCAAACTCCTTCAATAAATCACTATCGAGAATGATGAAAGTGGCAAAACCGGAAGCCGTCGTTACGTTGGTCATCAAAGTGGCGTTCCCAATTTTGGAAATTACACGTTGTAGGGAAAGCGCCTGATTTCCGTGTTTTTTGACTTCTTGCTGGTACTTATTGATGAGAAAGATACAGTTGGGGATTCCGATTACGATAATCAATGGTGGAATCAAGGCGGTCAGAATGGTAATTTCGTATTGAAGTAATCCTAAAATACCGAAAGCCCACATCACTCCGATAATCACCACACACATGGAAATGAAGGTGGCACGGAAACTCCGGAAAAAGAAAAAGAATATCAGCGAGGTGACCAATAGCGCTCCGGCAATGAAAATGCCTATTTCATCCACGATGGATTTGGTATTCCAAGTTCGGATGTAGGGCATGCCCGATACCCGAACATCCATATTGGTCTCTTGTTCAAAATTTTTGACCAAATCGCCCAAATCGTTCAAGATAAACTCGTTTCGAACAGGAGTACTCATGATATCCTTGTCGAGATAGGCAATAGTCTGGATGGTTTCGCTATCCTTGTTGTAAATCAAACCTTCGTAGAAGGGTATAGATTGAATCAGGTTGTTCTTGAGCGAGTCAATTTCATTGGAATTGGTAGGTGTGCCCTTTAAAAAGGGTTGAACCACAAACTGTTGTAAGGTGGTATCCTTTTCCAGTATTTTCAGATTATCGGTAGACACTACGAAGTCTACCTCAGGAAAAGCTTCGAGCTGTTTGCTGAGTTTGTTCCAACGATTGAAGTTATCCGTCTCAAAAAGGGCTTCGTCCCTAACCGCCAGTACAATGGCATTGCCTTCTTCACCAAAAATATTGGTAAAGGCTTTGTATTGAATGGTTGCAGGATGGTCGTCAGGAAGAATGTTGGCCTCGGTATTGGAAAACTGTATGTTCTTCCACTGCATGACAAAGAAAACGGTTGCTGTGGCCACAGCACAAAGGATAAGAATCCTATTTCGTAAAATAATTCGTGCTACTGCTGGCCAGAATCCCTTGGTGAGCTTTGCAACCATAAAATCATTGTTGGCGCAAAGGTAGAAAATGATTGCCTGAGCGCCTAGTGTATTTTGCTTTTAGGGCGTGCTAAACTTTCATGATTTCGGCCTCTTTGACCTTTAAGATGCTGTCCACCTTTTTGATGTAGGTATCGGTCAAGTCCTGAACATCAACTTCACCGTTGCTTTTAAGGTCTTCAGAAATATCAAGCCGTTTCAACTCTTTGTTGGCATCTTGACGCGCGTTTCGAATCCCGACCTTGGCATCTTCCGCCTCGCCTTTAGCCTGTTTTACTAGTTGAATTCGTCGCTCCTCGGTAAGCGGCGGAACATTTATGATGACCATTTCGCCGTTGTTCATCGGGTTAAAGCCCAAATTGGCATTCATAATGGCCGTTTCAACATCTTGAAGAATACTTTTTTCCCAAGGTTGTACCGAAATGGTTCGGGCGTCAGGGGTATTGATGTTCGCCACCTGGGACAGCGGTGTGGGTGAACCGTAATACTCGACCATTACCGTGGATAACATTACAGGGCTTGCTTTACCGGCACGAATCTTCACCAACGCTTTTTCAAGGTGAGCGATGGTTCCATCCATGCTTTCTTTGGTCGAATCAAGTACAAAGGTAACTTCTTCATTCATGTTTGTATCGTTTTAGTCTGGTGTTTCGGGCTTAGATGTTGACCACCGTACCGATGTTTTCACCTTCTATAATTTTCATTAGATTTCCTTTGGTGTTCATATCAAAGACTACAATAGGCAGTTCGTTCTCTTGGCTAAGGGTAAAAGCCGTAGTATCCATTACCTTGAGTCCTTTTGAAATCACATCATTGAAGGAAATCTTATCAAATTTGGTCGCAGTTTTATCTTTTTCTGGGTCCGAGGTATAGATGCCATCTACACGGGTTCCCTTTAAAATAACATCCGCTTTTATTTCAATTGCTCTTAAAACCGCTGCTGAATCGGTAGTGAAATAGGGGTTACCGGTTCCTCCACCAAAAATCACGACCCTGCCTTTTTCCAAGTGACGCATTGCCCTTCTGCGGATAAAAGGTTCTGCAACTTCATTGATTTTTATGGCGGATTGCAATCGCGTTTCAATATTCTGAATCTCCAAAGCACTTTGAAGGGCCAAACCATTGATTACGGTGGCCAACATGCCCATATGGTCCCCTTGAACCCGGTCCATACCTTGGCTTGCCCCAGACAAACCTCTAAAAATATTACCACCTCCAATGACAATGGCAACTTCAACACCCTTGTCAACCACGGCTTTTATCTCTTCAGCATACTCGGTAAGGCGATTGCCATCAATACCATATTGTTGCTCGCCCATTAGGGCTTCTCCACTCAATTTTAATAAAATCCTTTTGTATTGCATCGGGGCTCAGTTGAAATCCGGACAAAAATAATCAAAAATACATTTGGTGTACCTTACCCAAAATCCATCTGATTCGCCCAACTTCAAAAAAATCTATAAATTCTTGTAACCTTTCCGTAAAGGTTCAGTA
>JBCBCH010000153.1:0-6190 GCA_038530835.1 Bacteroidota bacterium
TTGTATTTTTCCGTCCGCTAAAGTAAGCTGGGCGTATTTACGCTCTGTACCTTCAACGGTTCCTTTTTCAACATAGCCCCTATTTTGAATCGTAGAGATGGTCGGGGCATAGGTAGACGGTCTTCCAATACCGAGCTCTTCCAATTTTTTCACCAAGGATGCTTCCGTGTAGCGATACGGTGGTCGAGAGAAACGTTCTGTTGCGGTAATGAATTGATTTAAGACTTCATCTCCAACTTGCATGGCTGGCAAAATACCTTCTTGCTCATCAGTGTTGTCTTCGTCATCGGTACCTTCCAAGTACACTTTAAGGAACCCATCAAATTTGACCATTTCCCCATTGGCCAGGAAAGATTCGGCATGGCTTTCGGTTTGTATACGAACATTGGTTTTCTCCAACTGCGCATCACTCATCTGGGAGGCCAGGGTACGTTTCCAAATCAGTTCGTACAATCTGGATTGGTCTCTTTCCAAAGAAGGAGACTGTAATTTCATATCGGTGGGGCGTATCGCTTCGTGCGCTTCTTGAGCCCCTTTGGATTTACCGGTATAATTCCGAGTTTGGCTATAGCTTTCGCCGTAGTTCTGCACAATGGCATCTTTAGCTGCCTGAAGGGCTTCATTGGATAGATTGACACTATCGGTACGCATATAGGTAATCAAACCTGCTTCATAAAGCCGTTGTGCTACTTGCATGGTGCGGCTCACTGAAAAATATAATTTTCGAGAAGCCTCTTGTTGCAGGGTAGAGGTGGTAAAGGGCGCTGCGGGAGATTTCTTTGCCGGTTTTTTATCCAAGCTCCCAACCGTGAACTTGGCCCCAAGATTTTGTTTTAGAAATGCTTCTGCTGTGGCTTTATCTGGAAAAGTCTTTCCCAGTTTAGCACTGAACATATTTCCCTTGTCTGTTTTGAATTCGGCTTTGATGCGAAAAGAAGGCTTCGGTGTGAAAGCTTCTATTTCCCGTTCGCGTTCCACAATCAAACGCACCGCTACAGACTGCACTCTACCTGCGGACAGACCTGGTTTTATTTTTTTCCAAAGTACTGGTGACAGTTCGTACCCCACCAAACGATCCAACACCCTTCGGGCTTGCTGTGCGTTTACCAAATCGTAATTGATTTCCCTCGGGTTGCTTATTGCCTTTTGAATGGCAGATTTGGTAATCGAGTTAAAAACGATTCGCTTGGTTTTGGATTTATCCAGTTTCAGCTCTTCGGCCAAATGCCATGAGATGGCTTCTCCCTCTCGGTCCTCATCACTGGCCAACCAAATCACATCTGCTTTTTGAGCAAGGTCTTTCAGTTTTTTGACCAAAGCTTTTTTCTCTTTGTCGACAATATATTTTGGGGTAAATCCATTGTCTACATCAACGCCCAATTCTTTGGACGGCAGGTCGGCTATATGCCCAAAACTGGATTCCACTTGATAATCCTTCCCCAGAAAACGCTCAATGGTTTTGGCCTTTGCAGGGGACTCAACAATCACTAAATTCTTTGGCATTCCTTTGGCTTTGAGCACACAAAAGTATATCAATTTTTCGATTTCGATATTTGGTAATCCCGGGGGTAGCAAAAAAAATCCCGCAAAAAGCGGGATTCAATTTATTTTGTTTAACGTCTTAATTCAGCCCTATTTGACTCAATAAGCGGATACCGTCTTCAACATATTCATATTGATATAGGACCTCATCCCCAACCATAATCAAATGTGATTCCAACGGAATGACATCAAACGTAACGATATCTTTAAAATGATTTAACGGGGTCAATTCATTGATGTTGGTCTTATCATAGACTTTAAGCCCCGAGGCGCCGTCGCAAATAAAAAGTTGATTGTCTCGTATTCCCAAACCATACGGTTCATCCATAGGATAGGTAATCGCCAACTCCGGAGCTTCAATAATTGAAATATCCACAATGTAGAGACCACTTTCGGTAGCCCCACAATTATTGCCTCCTCTGAGGGTTACATAGGCATAATCTCCATCAACCACAACAGGGTCACAAGCAGTACCGTGTTGAAACTCCGATACCAAAGTGGGTGTTGCCGGATTCGAAATATCATAAATATACATTCCACGCATACTTCCCAAGAAAAGGTGGTTGCCCCTATTGAAAATAGTTTCAATATCAAAGCCTGCAAACACATCATCCAAATCTTGTGGATTGGCTAAATCAGAGATTCCGAAGACGTTGATATTGTGACTGTCCACAGCATACAAATACTCGCCAACAATTTTAAATCGCGCTAAGGAGCCTCCTTCGCCCGTACCCGAATCGTTAAACGTTTCAGCAACGGCAATACCATCCGTAAAACGGCGCTCTTCTACTTCTTCAATCAACCTACGCTCATTTTGGATGTCCCATCCAACCAATATTTCGTTTTCATAATCGTACGATTCATATTCAATGATATCCACTTCGAAAGGGTATACAATGCCTTCTGGAAGTACATCCACCAGACGGTTGACTTGTTGAATGGAATTGATATCCGAAATATCAAGTACCACCAAATCAGAAAGACTGTCTGCATAGAGGTAGTTGTCTTTTACCGAAATATCCACATTGCCTGGGATTTCAATAAAAGCAATACGCTGGGGTTGCGCGGGATTGGCATTGTTGATGACATGAACCCCTTTGCTCTTGTCATTAATAAAGATGTAATCCGCGTAGGCATACACTTTACCGGACTCATCGATAGGTTTGGGGGGAACCACCTCCACGCTTGCCGCAAAATCGGCCTTGCTCATAATGATGGGACGAGCCACTTGGTATTCCGCATAGTCACTATCGTCTTCGTTGTTGTCGCAAGCAACAAAAGCCAATGCGCTAATGGAAAGTAGCACGAGAATTTTCTTTTTCATTGTTTAAGTTTTTTGGGTGAATTGTATTGTTTAGATAGAAAAGCTTAAACAAAGTTGCGTCTTGAACTCTTAAAAGTCCATGTTAAAATCAAAGTGGACCTAACAACACCTATTTACCACAATTTTGTATTTTGCGGCCCTCTTCTAAACAATAACTGCTATCGTTTCCATCAAAGACACCCTGAAAGGTATTTTCGGGTATTTAAATTATTGAACAAACATTAAAGTCAGTACAATTGAGCCTTATTAAAACCCTTCGGAAACGATACAAGAAAACCATTTGGAAAAGCCTGCGATTCTTTAAAAAGGAAGTTACGGTTTCTACCCTACAAGGAGTCTTCACCTTGCCAGCCGGGTCAAAAGACCCGATATCCAAATCACTTTACGTCAATAAGAACTATGAGTTTGGTTTTTTCACCAAAGTGACGTCGTTTTTACAAGAGGCAGGGTATTTTAAAAAAGGCGAGGGTGTAATGGTAGATGTCGGCGCGAACAACGGGGTAATTTCGATTGGCGCACTGAACGCTGGTGAGGTAAAGACTGCTGTTGCCATAGAACCGGACATCAACAACTTTGCCGCGCTGAAACGAAACATCAAACAGAATCAGTTGGAGCATGCTTTCCAAACCTTGAACTACGCCGTCTCCGATAACGAATCGATTTTACAATTGGAAATCAGCACAACGAATTTGGGTGACCACCGTATCCATAAAAAAACCTCGGTAAAGGACTTGTTCAAGGAGTCCAAACGAGAGGTAGTAGATATCAAGAGCAACACCTTGGACAATCTGCTGAAAGAAGTTGACCCTAAAACTATTTCTTTTATTTGGATTGATGTCCAAGGACATGAAGGTTACGTTTTTCAAGGGGCTCCAAAAATCTTATCCAAAGGCATCCCGGTGATTTCTGAAGTTTGGCCGTACGGTCTAAAACGTTCCGGGATGACGAACCAGCAATTCTGCGAGATTGTCGAAAAGTACTGGTCCCATTATCATGTGCTTCGCGACAATGATTTTGTACAATATCCTATCGGACAGTTCAATGCATTCTTGGAAGAACTCGGTGAACATGGAGATTTCGATAATGTGATTTTTACCGCTTAGGGTAATGTTCACCCTTATCCTCCTGAGCGTTTTTGGGATATTAAATTAAACCTAACTTTCACTGCCAAAATGTCACATTTCTAGATTATGCACTATCTTTGCCCCTGCTTAAGACAAGATGGTGAACGATAACGAAAACATAGAAAAAGTAATGGATGAAGAACGTCAAGGTTCTTCGTTGACTTTAGAAAGTATTCAAGCTAATACCCGTAAACTGTATATTGAAAGTTATGGGTGCCAAATGAATTTCTCTGATAGTGAGATTGTAGCGTCCATTCTTTCCAAAGAAGGCTTCAACACCACGCAACAAATGGAGGAAGCCGATTTGGTTTTGGTCAATACCTGCTCTATACGCGAAAAAGCGGAAACTACAGTTCGCAAACGCCTGGAAAAATTCAATGCTGTCAAAAAAATAAACCCAAATATGAAGGTGGGAGTTTTGGGCTGCATGGCAGAGCGTTTGAAGAGCAAGTTTCTAGAAGAAGAAAAAATTGTGGATATGGTCGTAGGGCCAGATGCCTACAAGGATTTACCCAACCTTATTCAAGAAGTTGATGAAGGGCGCAGTGCTGTAAACGTTATTCTTTCCAAAGACGAAACCTATGGCGATGTAGCACCCGTTCGCTTGAATTCCAATGGAGTAACTGCCTTTGTATCCATCACAAGAGGCTGCGATAACATGTGTACGTTTTGTGTGGTACCGTTTACCCGGGGTCGTGAGCGTAGTCGAGATCCACAGTCCATTATTGAAGAAGTCAATGATTTATGGGAGCGGGGTTTTCGCGAAGTCACGCTTTTGGGTCAAAATGTCGACAGTTATTTATGGTATGGTGGCGGTTTGAAAAAGGACTTTGAAAAAGCTTCCGAAATGCAGAAGGCGACTTCAGTGAATTTCGCCCGTCTCCTACATTTGGTCGCTTTGGCACAACCAAAAATGCGAATTCGTTTCTCAACATCCAACCCTCAGGATATGACCTTGGATGTGATTGAGACCATGGCCCAACACGAAAACATTTGCAAATACATTCACCTGCCCGTGCAAAGCGGTAGTGACCGTATTTTAAAAGCGATGAACCGTTTGCATACGCGACAGGAATACTTTGAGCTGATTGACAATATCAAACAGATTATTCCTGAATGTGCAATTAGTCAAGACATGATTACGGGCTTCCCTACCGAAACCGAAGAGGACCATCAGGACACCCTCAGCCTTATGGAGTATGTGAAATACGATTTCGGATTTATGTTCGCCTATTCTGAAAGACCGGGTACCATGGCTGCAAGGAAATTGGAAGATGACGTACCTGCCGAGGTAAAAAAACGAAGACTTCGCGAAATCATCGACCTACAACAAAAACATGGTCTGTACCGCACCCAACAACATCTTGGCAAAACAGAAGAGGTTTTGATTGAAGGACCTTCCAAAAAATCCAATGCCCATTGGATGGGGCGCAATTCACAAAACACTGTGGTGGTTTTTCCGAAAGAACAATATCAAAAAGGTGACTTCGTGAACGTAAAAATCAATGACTGCACTTCCGCTACCCTCATAGGGGAAGCTGTCGGATATTCAAAGAACAACTAACCTATGGAAAGTGTTCAATCCATAAAGCAACGTTTTGAGCTTATCGGGAACGATGTCAAACTGAATCGAGCTTTGGAAAAAGCCATTCAAGTTGCGCCAACCGATATCTCTGTTTTGGTTACCGGGGAAAGTGGGGTCGGTAAGGAATCGATTCCCAAAATCATTCATGCACTTTCGCATCGAAAGCACGCGAAATACATTGCCGTAAACTGTGGCGCCATACCTGAAGGCACTATTGACAGTGAACTTTTCGGGCACGAAAAGGGGGCTTTTACCGGGGCCACCCAAACCCGAAGTGGTTATTTTGAAGTGGCTGATGGCGGAACCATTTTTTTGGATGAGGTAGGTGAACTTCCGTTGACCACCCAAGTACGCCTCCTTCGTGTTTTGGAAAATGGTGAATTTTTGAAAGTAGGGAGTTCACAAGTTCAGAAGACCGATGTACGTATTGTCGCGGCGACCAACGTCAACATGTTTGAGGCTATTGAAAAAGAAAAATTTCGTGAATGTCTTGTTGTCTATCTCGCAACGGAGGAATATTGATTTCAACCGTGCTCAAACGATAATAAAGGTCTTCACGAAATTTTTCTTTTTCAATAGCCTCAAACATGTTGACGTTGGTCGCCGCGACAATAC
>JBCBCH010000154.1:0-6141 GCA_038530835.1 Bacteroidota bacterium
GCGGTTTGTCCAAACGAACAGTTTTTCCGGAACCACCGTTGCCATGGCCGATTATGGAATGGAATCCTTAGTGTATGAATTGAACTATGAATCCGCTCGTATTGCAAAAGAGGTAGCTGATGAATTCACAAAAAAGGAACCCAACAAACCGCGATTCGTTGCAGGGAGCATGGGACCCACCAATAAAACCGCGAGTATGTCACCTGACGTCAACGACCCTGGATTTCGGGCGATTTCGTTTGATGAGCTGCGCATCGCATACAAAGAGCAAGCTGAAGGACTTTTGGATGGAGGAGCTGACATTCTTTTGGTCGAAACCATTTTCGATACCTTGAATGCCAAAGCGGCCCTTTTTGCCATAGAAGAAGTCAAGGAAGAACGGAATATTGAGGTGCCCATAATGGTCAGCGGCACGATTACAGATGCCTCGGGAAGAACCCTTTCTGGACAAACCGCGGAAGCGTTTCTGATTTCCATTTCCCACATTCCCTTATTATCAGTCGGATTCAATTGCGCTTTAGGAGCCAAACAACTCGTGCCTCATTTAGAGGTGGCCTCTCATAAATCCGGCTTTGCGATATCAGCCTATCCCAATGCGGGATTGCCCAATGCTTTTGGGGAATACGACCAAACACCTGGAGAAATGCAACGTCAAATAAATGAATACTTTGAAAAAAGTCTGGTGAACATTGTCGGAGGTTGTTGTGGAACCACGCCGGAATACATCAAGGCTATCGCAGAGGCGGCAAAAAACCATAAACCTAGACAGATTAAAGTAGCTCCTTAACAAAAAGAAAAGCGGATGATTTTAGAATTAGCAATTTTAAATGTGAAGGAAGGAATGACGTTGGAATTCGAAGGAAATTTTAACAAAGCGTCTTCTATTATTTCAGCTAGGTCAGGTTACGTAAATCACGAATTGAAGAAGTGTTTGGAAATACCGAATCAATACATCCTTTTGGTGAATTGGGAAACCCTTGAAGACCATGAGGAAGGATTCCGCAAATCAACCGAATACCAAGAATGGAAGAAGCTATTGCACCATTTTTATGAGCCTTTTCCTGAAGTATACCACTATAGCTAAACAAGAAGGGTGGAAGCAAAGCATTTGAAATTAAGTGGCTTGGAACCACTGGTCATTACCCCAGACAGCAACTTTATCAACGTTGGTGAACGGACCAATGTGGCGGGGTCTAAAAAGTTCTTGCGGCTCATCAAAGAAGACAAGTATGAAGAAGCCCTCGAAGTGGCTCGGCACCAGGTGGAAGGTGGCGCCCAAATCATAGACGTTAACATGGATGATGGTTTGATTGATGGCAAAGCCGCCATGGTCAAGTTCTTGAATCTGATTGTTGCTGAACCGGATATCGCCCGGGTGCCTATTATGATTGACAGCTCCAAATGGGAGATTGTAGAGGCGGGATTGCAAGTCGTCCAAGGAAAATGTGTGGTTAATTCCATCAGCTTGAAAGAAGGTGAAGAAGAGTTTGTACGCCAGGCGAAACTGATAAAGCGCTACGGCGCTGCAGTAATCGTGATGGCTTTTGATGAAGTTGGACAAGCGGACACCTTGCAGCGACGTATCGAAATCGCGGAACGGTCTTATCGTGTTTTGGTGGATAAGGTAAAATTCCCTCCAGAAGACATCATCTTCGACCTCAATATTTTTCCCGTAGCTACGGGAATGGACGAACACCGGCGCAATGCGCTTGATTTTATAGAGGGCACCAAATGGGTTAGGGAGAATTTGCCCCATTGTAGTGTGAGTGGTGGAGTCAGCAATGTCTCCTTCTCGTTTCGCGGAAATAATGCCGTTAGGGAAGCCATGCATTCCGCTTTTTTATATCATGCCATCGATGCGGGAATGAATATGGGAATTGTGAACCCAGCCATGCTCGAGGTATATGATGACATCCCCAAGGACCTTTTGGAACATGTGGAAGATGTACTTCTCAATCGTAGGGATGACGCCACGGAAAGACTTTTGGAGTTCGCAGAAACGGTTGTGGGCAAATCCAAAGAGAGTAAAGTCGACCTTTCATGGCGCGAAGAACCGCTGCAAAATCGTATTACCCGTGCCTTGGTCAAGGGCATTGACCAGTATATCGTGGAAGATGTGGAGGAGGCTCGTCAACAAGTATCCAAACCCCTCCATGTTATTGAGGGGAATCTAATGACGGGGATGAATGTAGTAGGAGACCTTTTCGGAAGTGGTAAAATGTTTTTGCCCCAAGTAGTCAAATCCGCAAGGGTCATGAAAAAGGCAGTGGCTTATCTTACTCCATTCATTGAAGAATCCAAAGATTCCAACACAAATTCCGCAGGCAAAATACTCATGGCAACCGTTAAGGGTGATGTCCATGATATTGGAAAGAACATTGTTAGTGTCGTACTCGCTTGCAACAACTACGAAATTGTCGATTTAGGGGTGATGGTTCCTCCAGAGAAGATAATCAACAAGGCCAAAGAAGAACAAGTTGATGTTATTGGTTTAAGCGGCTTGATAACGCCATCTTTGGATGAAATGGTTTTTTTGGCCAAGGAGATGGAACGACAGGCCTTTAAAGTTCCCTTATTGATTGGTGGCGCGACCACCAGTAAAGCGCACACTGCTGTAAAAATAGACCCGGTCTATAGCAATGCCGTTGTGCACGTCAACGATGCATCTCGAGCAGTGACGGTAGTAGGCGATTTGTTGCAAAAAGAAACTTCTGGCCAATACAAGAAATCCATAAAACTCGATTACGAAAGCTTCCGAGATAAGTTTTTGAATCGCACCAAGCAAAAAGAATATTTGAGTTTGATTGAAGCACGACAAAACAAACTTCAACTGGAATGGAAGGCGGAAGATATTGTAAAGCCCAAAAAACTCGGCATACAAGTATGGGATGATTTTGATTTAGCACAGCTCAAGGATTTCATCGATTGGACACCCTTTTTCCGTAGTTGGGATTTGCATGGAAGGTATCCCAATATTCTCGAAGATGATATCGTAGGCCAGCAAGCCACTGAGCTTTTTGAAGATGCGCAAGCTATGCTTTCAAAAGTGTTGGAAGACAAGCAGCTGGTTGGAAAAGCCATTTTTGGATTGTTTCCAGCGAATCAAATCGGTGAGGATGACATTTTGGTTAAGTCAGCTACTGTTTTGGAAAATGGAAAGGATGTCATCTTTCGTACGCTGAGACAGCAGTTAAAGAAAAGAGAAGGTATTCCGAATATTGCCTTAGCAGATTTTATTGCACCTGAAGCGTCTGGCTTGAAGGACCACATCGGATGTTTTTGTGTCACAGCAGGATTTGGTACCCAAGAATTGGCTCAAGCTTATGAGAAGGAACATGACGATTACAGTTCCATCATGATAAAAGCCTTGGCAGACCGTTTAGCGGAGGCGTTTGCAGAATATCTGCATAAGGTGGTCCGAACGGACTTTTGGGGCTATGCGAAAAGCGAATCCTTGTCGAACGAAGATTTGATTGATGAAAAATATCGGGGAATCCGTCCAGCTCCGGGTTATCCTGCTTGTCCGGACCATTTGGAAAAACTGACCCTTTGGGAATTGCTTAATGTGGAAGAACAAATTGGAGTAAAGCTCACTGAAAGTTTGGCTATGTGGCCAGCGGCTAGCGTGAGCGGCTATTACTTTGCCCACCCGGAAGCAAAATATTTTGGACTCGGGAAAATAAAGGAAGACCAGGTCGAAGATTTTGCGAATCGTAAAGGCATATCAACAGAAAAAGCGCAAAAGTGGTTGGCACCTAATTTAGTTGATGGATAAAATCACGTTTTTGTGGAAAGAGGAACACGGATGAGCCGTCAACTATCAACCCAAAACCAACAACTCGAAAAGAAAAATGAAGATTACCGAACATATAGCAAAGGCAAAAGGTGAAACCCTTTTTAGTTTTGAGATTATTCCCCCAGTAAAAGGACGCAGTATTCAGGAGCTGTATGACAATATTGACCCTTTGATGGAGTTCAATCCTCCTTTTATTGATGTGACGACTTCACGAGAGGAATACGTCTACATTGACCGCGATGGGTTGCTCGACAAGAAATTGACGCGTATGCGGCCCGGGACTTTGGGTATTTGTGCTTCCATTAAACACAAATATGACGTGGATACGGTACCTCATGTGCTCTGCGGTGGTTTCACCAAAGAAGAAACCGAATACTTGTTGGTGGATTGCCACTATTTGGGTATCGATAACGTAATGGCACTCCGTGGTGACGCCATGCGGGAGGAAAAGTATTTTGAAGCTACAAGTGGTGGACATTTATATGCTTCGGATCTGGTAAAACAAATTCATGGACTCAATGAAGGCAAGTATCTTCATGAAGTCATTGAGACCGATAACTGTGCTGATTTTTGCGTTGGGGTTGCTGGGTATCCAGAAAAACATATGGAGGCCCCATCCTTAAGGACGGATTTGAAACGACTTAAGGAAAAGGTGGAGTTGGGCGCTAACTATGTGGTTACACAAATGTTTTTTGACAACAAAAAGTATTTTGAGTTTGTCGAAGCTGCCCGCGATATGGGGATTGATGTGCCCATTATCCCGGGAATCAAACCGATAGCGGTAAAAAAGCATTTGCAACTCTTGCCTCAAGTATTTCGGGTCGATATTCCCGAGGAATTGATTGAAGCTGTGGAAGGTTGCAAAAACAACAAGGAAGTACGTCAGATAGGCGTGGAGTGGTGCATTGCACAATCCAAGGAACTCAAAGCGGCTGGTGTACCTGTACTGCATTATTATTCCATGGGAAAATCCGATAACATCAAGGCGATTGCACAGGCGGTGTTTTAATTTCCTACTTTCGTGCTTTATGATGAAGCGCCTACTTCTCGTTTTCTTCTTGGTTTCTGTATACAGTTGGTCCCAAACCCCAGAAAAGACCAAGAAATATGTTTTGGATGCCAGCCAATTCTATGGCTCCATTCTTTTGCACAACCCAGATATTTCACATCTGATTACGAATCATCCTGGTGGGGTTATTTTGGGTTTCAACCGAAAACGTTTTGGTGAAGAAGCTTGGGAAGCCGATTACGGTTATCCGGATACGGGCGTGACGTTCATCTATCAAAATATGAACAATGCCACCCTCGGTGAACATTTTGGACTCTACGCACATTACAACTTTTATTTTTTTAGAAGAAATCTCCAATTTCGTGTTGGACAGGGGATATCCTACAACACGAATCCGTATGATAAGAATGAAAATTTTCGCAACAATGCCTACGGTTCCCACCTGTTGTCCTCGACAATGGTATTGTTCAACTATCACAAAGAAAATTTGGTGGCCGGATTGGGATTCAAGGCAGGGTTGGCGCTAATTCACTATTCCAATGCCAACATCAAGGCGCCGAACACCTCCACAAATACGATGGCCTTCAATTTGGGATTGACCTATGATTTGGATAAGGACCTGCCAGAGGAATTCATAGTTCGAAAAGATTCTGCTAAAGTTACCGAGCCTATACGTTACAATTTAGCATTGCGGGGCGGAGTGAATGAGAGTGACGTCAATAATTTGGGACAATATGGATTTTGGATTTTTTCAGCCTATGCAGATAAGCGTTTGGGACGGAAAAGTGCACTACAACTCGGTGTGGATGCGTTTTTCTCAAACTTTTTAAAGGAATTGATTCGATTCCAATCGACCTCTTTTCCTGAATTGGAAGTGGACCCGGATGCAGACTTTAAAAGGGCTGGGGTGTTTTTGGGCCATGAATTGTTCATCAACCAAATGAGTTTGATAACCCAATTTGGGTACTACTTTTATTATCCTTTTGATTTTGAGGGAAGGACCTATAACCGGATTGGATTGAAAAGATATTTCGGAGATAAGGTTTTTGGAGCCGTAACATTAAAGTCCCATGCCGCGAAGGCTGAAGCCTTGGAATTTGGGGTTGGAATTCGTTTGTGAAATGGAAATAAAACAGCTTGCGAACCACATAGAAAGTTATTCAGCTAAGGGCATGTTCCTTTTAAGTGCTATTCTTCTGCTTTCTTGTAACGGTGAAAATGTTCCGGATTGTTTCCAAAATGCTGGGGAAATACAACGCATTCCAATTGAGGTTGAACCGTTTTCTCAAATCACGGTCTTCGAAAATCTGAATCTTGTGTTGCGACAAGGTGAAGA
>JBCBCH010000155.1:0-2622 GCA_038530835.1 Bacteroidota bacterium
GAGGAGCTGAATTTATGGCCAACCCAGAGGGATTCAAATACTTCCAAAGGGTGCAATTGCGGGCTGGTATGTTTTACGATACAGGGTATTTGTCCATTCGCGGGGAAGATATTTCCAGCACCGGATTTTCTTTCGGTATTGGGTTCCCATTGAGTAGACGCACGGGTTCGAGAATCAACCTCTCTTATACCAACATCGATAGGGGAAGCACCAATGGCATCTTGGTAGATGAAAACATTAATTCGGTAAACCTTAATATCACTTTAAAAGATATCTGGTTCCTGAAGCGAAAAATTGATTGAAAAGTATAGATGAACCATGAAAATGTATGGACGAACCAAAGATTTAAGAATATCGGCAATTTGTGTGCATTGGTCTTTACATCAGAGGGTTAGGTATATTTTGTTCGGTATGAGGCCCTATGGTACAATAGCTTCGTTTTTGAAATTGAAAAGAATGAAATACAGCACGCTAATTTTAGCTTTTGTTCTAGTTCAATCCCTTTCAGGACAGATGGCCATGCTCGTGGGAAACCCAAGGGATGTAGAACCACTATCGGTAGACTATGGAGTGATTCCTGACCTTGGCGGAACGGAAATAGAAAGATACCAAATTGGTGCCATGTTTGGCAAAAAGCTGGGTAAGGGTCGTTATGGCATTGGAGTGGGATATGAATATGTTGATTTCACTTTCGATGAAACCACAAACCTTTTGGACGTATCGAGCTATGCCCAAATGCATATCATCGGGACCAATGTGTCTTATTTGCGACCGTTGAAAAACAATTGGGGACTGATAGTTATGGGTGGTGCGTCAATCATGTCCAATTTGGAAGATGGAATCACAGGCGAAGACTTCGTTTTCAACGCGCTTGTAGGTGCTAACAAGCGATGGGGCGACCCCAATAAAGGTTCCAGTCTATTATTTGGACTCCTATACGGCACCCAGTTTGGAGAACCTACAATTCTTCCTGCGGTAGCCTTTCGACAACAATTGAATGAACGATGGAGCTACTCCTTGGGACTTCCCATTACAGGAATAAACTTTCAGTTTCATCCAAAACACCGTCTTTCAGCATTGGCCTCACCGCAAGGAATATTTGGCAATAACTCTGGTGAAGTAGCGGTAGATGGAAATCGTGTTCTAAAGGATACAAAACTCCAATTCAATGGAATCAACACCCGTTTGGCATACCGCTATCACTTTGCAAAACACTTAGCCTTGCTTACTGAGGTGGGGTTTGTACCTGGCGCTACGCTAAAAATCTTGGATAACGACAATGAAGAAATATATGATTTTGACCCGGGTGGTGGAGCCTATTTCAATCTGGGTCTCCGCTTCGTACTAAACCCTCAAAATCTGAAACGAAAATCACAAAAACCCGAATAACATGAGAAATAAAGTGCTACTGACCTTGAGTTTGCTGGCGTTGACGACCAGCATGATGTTTGCTCAAAAAATGGACCCCGATAAAATGGCAAAATACCAAACCGATTTAATGGTAAAGGAGCTTGATTTGAGCGGTGAGCAAGAAGAGAAAGTAACCCAAATGAATGAAAAATACTCGGTCAAAATGGCTGATTTGATGAATCGCGAAGGGTCTATGCTTGGGAAGATGGGAGAGATGAAAAGCATCAAAAAAGAGAAGAATACCGAGCTGGAAAAAGTCCTTACCAAAGAGCAAATGAAAAAGTTTGAAAAGGAACTCGAACCAGAGATTCGCAAGACCATGCGAAAAAAAATGGGTTAACATGAAAAAAGTCCTTCGGATTGTTTTGGGGATAGCCATAGTGCTGGTGGGTATCGTCTTATTTACGGTGATGGCGCGTCAAAGACCGCCCATTGCGACAATGGAAGAAACGGAGATACCCTTAGTTTCAACCAGTTTGGTATCCCCAAGCAATCTACCTTATGTGATAGAGGTCACTGGAATGCTGAGCGCCAAAAGAGAGATTGAAGTGTACAGCGAAGTCCAAGGCGTTTTGCAATACGCAAACACTCCATTCAAAGTTGGCAATGGTTTCGGCAAAGGACAAGCTTTGCTTCGCATCAATAGTAATGAATACAATGCCCAGGTACAATCCAATAAGAGTGAATTGGTCAATCGTATTGCGGCCATGCTCCCCGATATGGAAATTGAGTATCCCGAAGCTGCTAAAAATTGGGAAACCTATTTGAACGATTTTGACATGCAGAAACCGCTAGCTGCATTACCTGAGCCTCTGTCCAACTCAGAAAAGCTTTTTGTCACAGGAAGGAACATCTATCAACAATACTACAATGTTCAAAACCAGCTGGAACGTCTTGCCAAGTATACCATTCGCGCTCCGTTTACCGGAGTACTTACAGAAGCCAATGCAAACGCTGGCACATTGGTTCGAAGTGGACAAAAGTTAGGTGAGTTTATTGACCCCTCGCAGTATGAAATTGCATTGGCCATTCCTGAGCAAGCCAACTCCTTTATTTCAGTTGGCAAAATGGTAACGCTACAAACCTTGGACGGTGAATCAACGTATGAAGGAAGGGTAGTACGAACCAATGCAAAGGTTGATAATGCTACCCAAACCATTTCCGCGATTGCCGAAATTTCCCATCCCGATTTAAAAGCCGGGCAATATCTCA
>JBCBCH010000155.1:2632-6140 GCA_038530835.1 Bacteroidota bacterium
AGTATCCATTTTGGGTGCGCCGTTGGAACAAGTCGTTCAAATTCCTTCCAACCTCATTGTGGAAAACAACAAGGTCTACGTGGTGCAGGATAGCACTTTGCTATTGAAAGAAATCATTCCTGTGAACTATGTAGGTGACAGTGTGATGGTTCGAGGTTTTGAACCACAAACCGTATTGGTAAACCAACTACGTGCAAACGCCTATCCAGGTCAAAAGGTAACCTATTAAGCTGGTATCCATGAAAAAGTTTTTGGGCTATTTTATCAAGTATCCAGTTGCGGTAAACATTTTTATTGCAGGGTTCCTCATTTTTGGATACTTGGGCTATCGCCAACTAAAGTCCTCTATCTTTCCCTTGTCAGACCCCTCTTTCATTACTATTTCAGTGTCCTTTCCTGGCGCTTCCCCTCAAGAGATGGAGGAGGGTGTTGTTGAGAAAATCGAGCGAAATTTAAAAGGTGTCGAAGGGGTAGACCGTATTACTTCGGTTTCGAAAGAAAATGTGGGTACAGTAAATGTTGAAATTCTGCAGGATTTTGATATCAACCAAGTTTTGAACGAGGTCAAGAACGCTGTAGATAAAATTCCTTCCTTCCCCTCTGGTTCCGAACCGCCCGTGGTAGAAACCATAAAACCGAGTAGGGCTGCAGTAACCTTTGTGGTAACGGGAAAAGATATTCCGCTGAGCGTCCTAAAAAACAAAGCCCAGGAAATTGAAGATGATTTGCTTCGGGTGGGCGGCATATCCCAAATTAGCTTGCAAGGTTTTCCAGAAGAAGAAATTGAAATTGCCCTTACCGAAGAACGGTTGCAAAGTCTTGATTTGACCTTTGACCAGGTAGCCCTCGCCGTGGCCAATGCCAATATTTTGGTCACTGGGGGTACAGTAAAAACCCATAGCGAAGAATATTTAATTCGGGCCGACAACAAATTCCGGTATGCTGAAATGTTGGGAGACATCGTGGTCAGACAGGATGTTGAAGGTGGAAAAGTGTATTTACGTGATATCGCAACCTTGCGAAACACTTTTGATGAAACCCCAAACAAAGTCCGGTATAACGGCCAAGAAGCGGTTGAAATCTCGATAACCAACACCAATTCAGAGGATTTGATTGGCAGTGTTGAAAAAGTTAAGGCTTATATCGAAGAGTACAACACTACCCATGAAAACCTCGAGTTGGCCATTACCTCGGATTTTTCAGAAATCATCCAGGGTAGAATTGATTTGCTTTTGGAGAACGCCATTGTCGGAATGATATTGGTATTGCTGTTGCTCTCTTTCTTTCTGAGGCCCGGAGTAGCATTTTGGGTCGCTTTTGGACTACCGATTTCATTCTTTGGGATGTTCATCTTACTGCCTCATTACGGGGTTACGCTCAATATGCTCTCCCTTTTTGGGATGATATTGGTAATTGGAATTTTGGTTGATGATGGTATCGTGATTGCCGAAAACATCTATGCTAGGACCGAGAAAGGAGAATCTCCCATCAAGGCCGCGGTGTATGGTACTTTGGACGTAATTGTGCCTATTTTGTCCGCTATCCTGACCACAATATTGGCGTTTGCCATCTTTTTCTTTTTGGATGGTCAAATTGGTTCCATTTTCGGGGATATTGCCGTAGTGGTCACGCTAACCCTACTCGTTTCATTGATTGAAGCTTTATTGATTCTACCGGCGCACTTGGCGCATTCGAAAGACCTTCAGGAAAAATCCAAACCCAACAAATTCAATCAATGGGGTGACCAAGTGATTACATTTCTTCGCGAAAAAATGTATGCACCTGCCTTGCGCTTTACGTTACAGAACAAATTTGTCTCCTTCTGTGTTTTGTTGTTCTGCTTTATCCTCACTTTAGGTGGATTTGCTTCGGGCATCATCAAACTGACCTTTTTCCCCAACAACGCCAGTGACCAAATTATTATTTCGATGGATACGCCCCAAGGAACCAGAGAACAGGTAACGGATTCGTTAAGTGCTTGGGTCGAAAATAAAATATGGGAGGTGGACCAAGCCTTGGGAGAAAATGAATTGGGGGAACCTCATGTGATTTCAACGGTTCGCCAACTGGGTCCTGGAAGTGCTTCTTCGCAATTGACGGTAAACCTATCACCAAGTGAGACACGAGCGATAAGTTCACGCGTAATTGCCAGCCAAATTCGTGAAGCTGTCGGTGAAATCCCGGGGTTTGAAAAATTGAGTTTTGATTCAGGGGCCAACGTGGGCGGAAGTCCGGTTTCGGTATCATTGCAAGGTCAAAATATACATCATTTGGACAAGGCGAAGCAGATTGTTTATGAGGAGTTAAGGCAAAATCCTGATGTGAAAGATGTTACAGATACAAGTCCAAAGGGAGGAAAGGAAATCAAACTAAAATTGAAACCCAATGCTTCCTTAATGGGACTAACACTAAATGATGTGATGCTTCAAGTGCGTAGTGCTTTCTTTGGAAAAGAAGTCCAGCGATTGCAACGCGGACAGGATGAAATAAAAGTATGGGTTCGCTATGATGCGGAAAACCGCTCTAGTATACAAGATTTAGAGAACATTACAATTGTTGGACCCAATGGAAGGATTCCACTTTCCGAGGTGGTAAACTACTCCATCGAACGCGGCGATGTGGCCATCAACCATTTGGATGGTATACGAGAGGTCACTGTAGAGGCGGATTTGGCCAATCCAAAGGCGAGCGCTACCGAAATCATGAGAGATTTAACCTCCCGGGTCGCGGATATTGTCCATGAACAATATCCAGATGTAAACATCAGTGTGGAAGGTCAGAATCGTGAAGTGAACCGTATTGCTGCTTCTGCGATGAATGTGCTTCCCGCAGCGATTTTTTTGATATATGTGACCATTGTTTTTGCCTTTCGTTCTTACAGCCAACCCTTGGTGCTTTTGGCAATAATTCCTTTTTGCATTATTGGGGTTGCCTGGGGGCATTGGTTGCATGGTTTTCCCATGAGTATCGTATCCTATTTGGGGATTATTGGTCTTTTGGGCATTGTTGTTAATGACGGTCTGGTATTTACCGGCCGCTTCAATACCTTCTTAAAGGAGGGGCTTCCTTTTGACGAAGCGCTGTTTGAGACGGGGCGGGCACGTTTCCGAGCAATTTTCCTTACTTCAATCACCACAATTGCCGGTCTCGCCCCGTTACTTTTTGAGCGTAGTCTTCAAGCCCAGTTTTTGATTCCCATGGCGATTTCAATTAGCTACGGCGTGGCAATCGCTACCTTCTTGACGCTGTTTTTGTTGCCTATATTTCTTTCTGCTACCAATCGTTTGAAGGTTTGGGCAAAGCACCTCAAAACAGGGAAAAAACCAACACGGGAAGAAGTAGAACGTGCTGTAAAAGAATTAACTGTTGACCATGTTGAATTTTAGAATTTTTGTGCTGGCGTTTTTGGTACTGACCGTGGTTTCAGGTCAGGAGGTGCTCACTACTGAGAAAGCCGTGGCCATCGCTTTGGAAAACAATTATGATTTGCGTTTGGCCAAAAACAATA
>JBCBCH010000156.1:0-6107 GCA_038530835.1 Bacteroidota bacterium
ATCAGCAGATGTCGTAATGTTGTACTCCGAAAAAAGACACGACATCAGTGATTTGGTTTTTTGTTCGATTTGCTGACCTTTCTTGTCCTACCTATCTCCCTCAAAACCAAATCACTGATGTCGTGTCTTTTTTCGGAGTACAACATTACGACATCTGCTGATTTATCGAAAATAAAATCATATCTTTTATTGCCTCCTATTTTCTGTACTTCATTGAATACCTGGTCTTGAATCGGCTGAATCAACAACTTCTTTTGTAAAACCAAGTCTCCTTTTGGACCAAATCGGTCTTGTTGGTAATCTATCATCTCGGTCTCCAGCACTTGAATTTCTTCTTCCCGCTCCGCAATAAGCTCATCTGTCAAAAGCACCTTTTCGGCCATAAGGTCTTTCTTCATCTGCTCGATTACACTTTTTTTCAGTTCAATTTCTTGCTTCCACTTTTGGGCTTTGGCGTCTAACTGGGCCGTGGCATCGCGGTACTCTTCTACGTTTTCAAGGATGTATTCCATATCGACGTAACCAATACGTACACCCCTTTGTGAAATTGCTTGAGTGACTGCACCTATGCACAAAGCCAATACAAGAAATCTATTTTTCATGTTATCCGTTTTTTAACAGAAAATACCGTGCCAAAAATACAAACATTTTAAAATGAGTGCTTTACACTTTTAGAAAACGCTATCCGCTGTTGTTAGAATTGTTGACCTATGATGAAGTGCGTTTGCCATCCACTGGGTCCCTGTCCTATAGATTGTGGTCTCAAGTCTTCGTCGAAACCATATCCAAAGTCGATACCCAATAGACCGAATGCCGGCATAAATATTCGCAGCCCCACCCCGGCCGATCGTTTAATATCAAACGGATTATACTCACTAAAATTGTTGAATGCATTACCGGCCTCCAAAAAAGAAAGCGCGTAGATGGAAGCAGCTGGTTTTAAGGTAAGTGGATACCGAAGTTCCAAAGAGAACTTGTTGTAAATCGTACCACCGTCTTGCTCCAATCGATTCGTAATAGGGTTGGTGCTGAATGGGGTAAGGGAGCTGTTTTCATACCCTCGCAACTGGATGATCTCCCGACCATCCAAGGTGAAGTTTCCTAGACCATCCCCTCCAACGAAGAAACGTTCGAAAGGTACATTTCCTATATCATTGTTATACGCGCCCAAGAAACCGAATTCTGCATTGGTTCTTAAAACCAACTTATCCACAAGACGGGTATACCAATCTCCTTTGAATTTGATTTTGTAGAATTCAAGCAGTTTAAACCGTTCTTCTTCAAGGCGCTCCAATTCATCAGCCAATTCTTGGGCTTCAATTAATTCCAATCCTGTGGCAGTATCGTCTATTTCCAAAAGTCTTACGGTAATATCATCAATTTCCTGACTAATGGCCGCAAAATCCTTGCTGCTGAACAACGAATAAGGTGGCGTGAATTTCGCCGTAAACTCAAAGTTCGAACCGGTTAATGGATAGATTCTACTTGGACCTTGCGAACTTCTTGAAATCCCCAAGGTGTAGCTCAAAGAATTGGAGCTACCATTACCAAAGTTAAAAAGTCCGTTGTTAAAGTCGTTGAAATCATACAACTGATAACTCACCGAATGCGAAACCGTGAAGAAGTCATCAGGCCATTGTACCCGTTTGGCCAATCCTAAAGAAACCCCTGTAATGGAAAACCCCCTACTACGGTCCACATCAAGTCGACCTCGGCTGTCAAAATTCGTGGCAAATTGCTGCGTTCGGGACAGCGACATATTGAAACGTACCGGTTTTTTACCGCCTAACCAAGGTTCAGAGAAGTTCAAACTGTATACCCTAAAGGAACGACTTGCTTGCAATCGCAAGGCAAAGGTTTGACCATCCCCCATGGGTACTGGGGTGTAGGCTTCCCCGTTAAAAATGTTCTTTAGGGAAAAGTTGTTGAACGAAAGCCCCAAGGTTCCAATGAAACCTCCACCTCCAAAGCCCCCTTGAAGTTCAATCTGACTGGAGCCGGCTTCTACCAAACTATATTTAATATCAACGGTACCCGCATTCGGGTCCGGATTTTGGATGTCAGGTACGATTTGCTCGGCATCAAAAAAGCCTAGCTGCCCCAATTCGCGTATACTTCTTACAATGTTGTCTTTGCTGTAGCGTTGCCCTGGGCGAGTACGCAATTCTCGGAAAATAACATGATCATTGGTTTTGTCGTTACCCGTGACGGTTACACGATTCAAGAAGGTTTCCTTTCCTTCTATAATCCGAATTTCAAAATCAATGGTGTCGTTTACCGCAGAAACCTCTACAGGGTTGATACTTGAGAAAAGATATCCGTTGTTTTGATATAGGTTCGTTAAGTCCTCTCCGTCTGGTTTCGAATCATCAGCTATTCGTTTTTTTAGCAATACTCCATTGTAAGTATCCCCCTTGCGAATACCTAAAACGCGGGTCAATTGACGGTCATTGTATACCGTGTTCCCTACAAAGTCCACGTTTCCAAAATAGTATTTGTTGCCTTCTTCTACTTTAATTTTTAAATCAATATTGTTTTCATTGACTTTAATAAAGGTGTCAGATAAAATCCGGGCATCACGATATCCTCTTTCGGCATAAGTATCCACCAGATTGGAAAGGTCCTCGTCATAATCAGCTTGAATGTATTTTGATTTTTTCCAGAAGCGGTAGAACTTCTTCTTCTTGGTTTTCTTTAGGGACTTTCTCAACCGTTTGTCAGACAGTTTTTCGTTTCCTTCGAAAACAATTTGGCGAATTTTGACCTTGTCACCTTTCTTTACATTAATGACCATGCTCTGGGTGTTCGTCCCAGTAGTATCTACTGCCGTTGCAATGTTCACTTTGGCGTTGAGATAGCCTTGCTTTTTGTACTTGTTTTGAAGGTAGTTTTTGGTGTTCGCGATTAAGCTTTCGGTGATTTTCTTCCCTTTTTTAAGGTCCGTATCATTAATGATTTCTTCAACCTTTCGCTTCTTCACCCCAAAGATCGTAACCTTGGATAAGGTCGGCCTTTCCAAGATATTGAGTTCCAAAAATATTTTATCCCCCTCTATTTTGGTGTAGTACATGGTAACATTGCTGAAGAGCTCAAGACTCCAAAGCTTTTTGATTACCGCACTGATTTCGTCTCCGGGAATAGTGATACGCTGACCTTCCCGAAGTCCGGTATAGGTTTTAACTGTTTGCTCGTTGTAACTCTGTAAGCCAGTTACCGTTAGTCCGCCTAATATATATGTCTTGCCGTCTTCAAAGGACAGGTCTTGTGCACTTCCTTGAAAATAAACGACTATTAAGAGGAGAAGGGTTAGGTAGTGTTTTAAGGTATTGGCTTTATCTTTAATGAAGTTGTTCGCTAGTTTTTCCAAATCGTCTTTCTCTATTTTGGTAACTCAAAATTGCTTGTACCAAATGATGCTCTCTAAAATCAGGCCAAAATACGTCAATAAAAAATAATTCAGCATATGCAATTTGCCAAAGTAAAAAATTGCTGATTCTGTGTTCGCCACTGGTACGAATCAGCAGGTCTACATCTGGTAAAAAATGCGTGTAAAGATGTGTATTAATAACCGTATCGTCAATATTGTCAGTTGAAATTATATTATTTTTAACTTTGATACTTATGGCTTTAACAGCGGTTTTCAGTTCTTCTCGAGAGCCATAGCTCAAGGCCAAAGTCAAGGTCATGCCCGAATTTTTTTCGGTTTTCTGCATGACTTCTTCCAACTCTTTTTGGGCTTTCTGTGGAAGCGAATCTATGTTGCCAATAGCCCGTAATCGGATATTGTTTTTGTTAAGAGTATCCAATTCTTTCTTCAAAGAAGCTACCAATAGTTTCATGAGGGTCTGCACTTCTTTTTTGGGACGATTCCAATTTTCAGTGGAAAAGGCGTAAAGGGTAAGAAAATCAATGGAAAGGCGGGCGCAATTCTCAACGGTCTGGCGAACGGCTTCTACGCCATTTTCATGGCCAAAAATGCGCAATCTACCGCGTTGTTTGGCCCAACGCCCGTTGCCATCCATAATAATGGCCACGTGTTTTGGCAGTCGCTCAGGATTTACGTCTTTAATGGTGTGCATTTATTCAAAGCAATCTTGGCAAGGCTTTCTTCCGAAGGTATAGGTTAACGTAAATCCGGAAAAAACATACCAATCGTCGCTAAAAATATTGCCGAATCGGAATTGCTCGAAATTGGAACCTTCAGGATTACTGGCGTCCAGGTTGTCCGTGAAGGTATACCGTGCCCCAATCTCCGCTCCCAATATCAAAAACTGATTTAAGCGATACTTGGCCCCTACCGTCATTGGAATTGCAAAACTACCTTCTTTTTGGTTAATATCCTGCACTTCGAGGGCATCAAAATAATTAAAGTTGTAGCGGAAATAGGTAACACCTGTATATAAATAAGGTGTAAAGGCGGGTCCGAGCTTATGAAGATTGTATTCTACGAAGTTGAATTCAAGTCCCAATGAGGCCTCCAAAATGCTATTGTCCATGCTATAACCTCGTTGCACGCGAGATGCTTTGCTGGATTTGGTATCATCCGCGGTAAAGTTGCCATATATGGCCGATGCGCGCCAGGCATAGCGCTTGCTTTTGTTCCATTTGAAAATTCCGCCAATAGCCGGGCCAGATGGCAAAATGTAGTTGGTTCTACCCACATCCCCAATCATGTTGGTGCCTCCAGCGAACAAACCAATCTCGTAGGTTTGCGCCTTTGCACCCCACGCAACCAATAAAACCATGGCTACTAGCACTTTAAACTGTGTCATCAAAAATGAAATTGGGTAAAGGAAAATCTATAACCTATCGATTTCTTGGGTTCTCTTTTGATTAACAGTTTTTGGTGACTTTTATTGTTTGGAAAATCTTAATTGCGACGGTCTTCTCCCCAAAGCAATTTATTGCGAAGTGTTTTCCAAAAACTTTCAGATTTGTATTCAATCATTCGAAGGGTGAACGGTGATTTGCGTATCCGAATTTCTTTTTCATTAGGGATACTTGCTATGCGGGAATCCAAAGAAATCAAGTGATTCTCTTCCCTACCCGATACTTTCAAACGGATTTCCGTTTCATCTGAAATGACCAAGGGTCTTGCATTAAGGTTATGCGGTGCAATTGGGGTAAGTACCAAAGATTTGGCCGAGGGGGCTATCACCGGACCACCACAACTTAAGGAATACCCCGTTGAACCAGTTGGAGTTGAAACGATAAGGCCATCAGCCCAATAAGAGGTTAGGTATTCGTCATCCAAATAGGTTTCGACGGTTATCATCGAGGTGGTGTCTTTTCGACTAACCGTTATCTCGTTCAATGCGAAGTTGAGTTCTTCAAAAGCACCTAAACCCGAACTGGGCAGTACCTCCACCAAGGTGCGTTCCTCTATACTGTAGGCCCCAGCCAAGAATTCGGTAATGACTTTGCGGACATCTTCTTTGGCAAAAGTTGACAAGAAACCCAATCTTCCGGTATTGATACCTACTATAGGGATTCCCAAATCCCTGACATATGTAACTGCCCTGAGCATGGTTCCATCACCACCAAAGCTGATAAATAGGTCCACTTGGGTATCCAATCCTTCCTTTGCTGTAAAAACAGGAGGAGAAAAATCAGGAATCTGTTGTCTTAATTGTGTAACGAAATGAGCTTCGACCAAAACCTCGGCCTCAACTTTAGAGAGCTCATCCAGCAAATGTTCTACAAAAATGCTATCCTGGAGTTGAAGATGCTGTGCATATAGCGCTACCTTCATGGGTTACACGTTGAGGTATTTTTCCAAATAATCCGACCGCTGTTTTAAATCTTCCACATACTGGTCGTCACTGTTACCGAACTCGATATTGTAGTTGTAGCGACGAAAGGTTTGTGCCACTTCATTCAGATTGGGACTTCCAACCTTTAAAGTAACATATATAATGTCATTGTGCGAATCTGAAATAAAGGCACCCAGCAATCGAGAATTGTTGCTTTCAACGATTTGGGCAATTTCACTAAAGGAGTAGTCCTTGCTTCCTACGGATATGACCAAAACCCCACACGGCTCTTTGAAAAAAGGGGTATCGATAAACTTGCCCACAACATCTTCCAAGTCGTAGTAGCCCAACCTC
>JBCBCH010000157.1:0-6107 GCA_038530835.1 Bacteroidota bacterium
TGCTACAGCCAATGAAGCGGAACAGAAAAATGCATTTATGCAACCCATAACGTTAAATGCCGATTCCTTTTTACCTGAATTGAGAGGGGAATTGATACAAGCCCGTGTCTTGGATGAAGCATCCAATCCTGTTTCGGACGTTTCCGTGGCCTTCTCCGCTTTAGGGCAATACGAACACTTTGATATCGCGCAGAGCAATAGTGATGGTGCCTTTTTCGTGAGTCTGGCTCAAGACTACGAGACCACACCCATTTTTATGGAACCCATTACCGATGCGGCTTATACGGTTGAATTTGTGCCCAAAACTACCGTTGATGTTGCGCCACTTGACTTTCCCGAGTTCAAATTTGATGAGACCGCAAAGGATTTTATTCTACAGAAAAGCATTCACAATCAATTGGAAAATGCATATGCAGGAGCAAAGCCCGATTCCATTCTCCCGCCCGCAAAAGCCCAAAGCTTAAAATCCTTGGAAGATGTGAATTACCAACTCGATGATTATACACGTTTCCCGACCCTACGTGAAACCATCCGTGAGGTCGTTACCGTAGTTGGTGTTCGGGATAAACAAGCTTTTGTTTGGACGGATAAATCTCTGGCTTTTGAAGACCTACCTGCTTTGGTGCTCGTTGACGGCGCTTTCGTGAAAGACCATTCGTTGCTATGGGATTTGGATGCAAGAAAAATCAAAGAAATTTCCGTAGTCCGCAAAAACTTGATGTTCAACGCCAAAACGTTCCGAGGTGCTGTGCTCATAACAACCGAAAACATGGATTTTCAAGCCATTCAGTTAGTTGGAAAACGAAATTACTCCACTTTTTTACCTGCCCCACAAAAGCAAAAAACATACTTTTTTACCGACCATAGCCAAGCTCAAAATGAAAAACTCCCTGACTTTCGCTACCAACTACTTTGGAAGCCGATTTTGGAAGCAGGTGCACCAAAAGCGGATATGTCCTTTTACACTTCTGATGTCGCGGGAACCTTCGAAATACGCCTGGAAGGCTACACTAAATCAGGAAAACCCGTTTCTTTGCGTTCAGAAATAGAAGTGAAGTAAACAAAACGTGTCAAAAGAGAGCAAAATATACGGAATACGTGCCGTAATCGAAGCCGTAGAAGCAGGCCAGGCCATTAATAAGGTCTATCTCCAAAAAGGATTGGGTGGAGACCTCTATCAAGAGTTGGAAGCCTTATTGCGAAAGAAAGGAATTAGCACCTCCTACGTCCCCGTTGAACGGTTGAACCGTTTTACCCAGAATAATCACCAAGGCGCCGTAGCGGACATTGCCCCCGTGGATTTCTACCATTTCGAAACCTTGATGGAACAAGTGCTATCCGATGAATCCAAAAAGCCTTTGTTTTTGCTACTCGACCAAGTAAGCGACGTTCGGAATTTTGGTGCCATTATAATAACTGCTGAATGTTGCGGCGTATCGGGCATCATCGTTCCTCGAAGTGGCTCTGCTCCATTAAATCAAGACACCGTTAAAACCTCTGCTGGGGGCGTGTTCAATGTGCCCATCGCAAAGGTCAATCATCTAAAGGATGCTTTGTTCTACATGCAATCCAGTGGGATACATGTGGTAGCCGCCACCGAAAAAGCTGAAAAAAGCATTTACGAATCCCAAATGTCGGAAGCTTGTGCCATTGTTATGGGAGCAGAAGACAAAGGCATCACCCCTTCCATTTTAAAAATGGTCGATGAATCTGTAAAACTCCCTCTTTTGGGAGAAATTGGCTCATTAAATGTATCAGTAGCCTGTGGGGTATTCCTGTATGAGGCCGTGCGCCAAAGAGGGCTATATTGAATCGTTTTTCTTGTTCTTTTTGTATTCGTAGTTAACTTTCCATTCCTCCTGAGGATTTTCGGTTTCTTGTGGTTTTTCGATAAAATTACCATCCTCATCAAAATGTTTTAGGAATACGTCGTTTTCATCATCGTAATCCTGTGCCTCCCATTCGTATCGCTTTTCGCGGGGTTGTTCTACTTTTAAAAAGATTGCCAAAATCAATCCAGTAAGAAATCCGCCCAAATGCCCTTCCCAGGAGATACCGTCTTTTATGGGGAAAACGTACCATATCAAACTTCCATAAATAAATACCACAATAAGCGAGAGGGCTATCCAGCGATAGTATCTTGAAAAAATACCCTTAAAGAAAATAAAACTCGCTAGTACATAGATTATCCCACTAGCTCCAATGTGATAGCTTGACCGGCCAATGCCCCAGGTAATCAAACCAGATAAAAGCATTCCAAAGAATAGCACCTTGAATGCCACATTGCGATAAAAATGGAACAAGAAGGCGGTTAACACGACAATGGGTATGCTATTGTTGAAGAGGTGTTCCACAGAACCATGGATAAAAGGACTAAGCAAAATACCCCGCAGCCCCTCCAAATCTCTTGGGTAGATGCCGAAAGTATTCAAGTTCAAACCAAAACGAACCTCAACCCAATACACCGTCCAAAGAATCAGGACAAATGTTAGCGGGTAAAGCAATACCTGGTTAGAAAGTGGAACTTCTTGCTTCATGTTACCTCCGTATCAAAAATACCTCCAAAAGCCAAAACGAGGCAAAATGACAGGCTTTGTTCATGAAATTTCGGCGGTAAGTCAAGTACAGCCCTAAAAAAGGACTAGATTTATGTTTCCATATTTTCCATTGAATGAATCAACCCTTAGCGGAACGCATACGGCCCAAAACCTTGGAAGACTACATCAGCCAAACGCATTTGGTGGGTGAGGAAGGTGCGCTTGGGACACAAATCAAAAAGGGAACCATACCATCTCTAATTTTATGGGGGCCACCTGGGACCGGAAAGACCACTTTGGCCCAAATCATAGCTGAAGAGAGCAAAAGACCTTTTTATACCCTTAGTGCCATTAGTAGTGGGGTAAAAGAGGTCAGAGAGGTGATTTCCAAAGCCAAAATGAATGATGGTTTGTTCACCAACAAGAATCCCATTTTATTTATTGACGAAATCCATCGATTCAGTAAATCACAGCAAGATTCTTTGCTGGGCGCCGTTGAAAAAGGTTGGGTTACTCTTGTAGGCGCTACTACGGAGAACCCTAGTTTTGAAGTTATTCCTGCCTTGCTCTCAAGGTGCCAGGTATATGTGCTAAACCCCTTTAGTCGGGAGGATTTGGAAGCTCTTCTCCATAGAGCGATTGCAACTGATTCGGTCCTACAAAAGAAATCCATTACGCTAAAGGAAACTGAAGCGCTCCTAAGTCTTTCAGGAGGTGATGCGCGCAAACTCTTGAACATTTTTGAATTGCTCATCAATTCTGAAGGTTCTGAAGATGTAGTCATCACCAATGACCTTGTACTGCAAAAAGTGCAAAAAAATACTGTGCTATACGACAAAACCGGAGAACAGCACTATGATATTATTTCGGCCTTTATCAAATCGATTCGTGGAAGTGACCCCAATGGGGCCGTATATTGGCTTGCTCGAATGATTGAAGGCGGCGAAGATGTCAAGTTCATAGCACGTAGGATGGTTATTTTGGCTTCCGAAGATATTGGAAATGCCAATCCTACCGCACTTGTATTGGCCAATACTACCTTTCAGGCAGTGAATACCATTGGTTATCCCGAAGCAAGAATCGTCCTTAGTCAATGCGCTACCTATTTAGCAAGTTCTGCGAAAAGCAACGCCAGTTATATGGCCATAAAAAAGGCGCAACAAACCGTAAAGGAAACAGGTGACTTATCGGTACCCTTGCCATTGCGCAATGCACCTACCAAATTGATGAAGGAACTGGGCTATGGGAAAGGATACCAATATGCCCATGACTTTGAGGATAACTTTGTGGATTCTGAATTTTTACCGGATGGGATTAGCGG
This sequence comes from Bacteroidota bacterium, assembly GCA_038530835.1. Classification (GTDB taxonomy): domain Bacteria; phylum Bacteroidota; class Bacteroidia; order Flavobacteriales; family Flavobacteriaceae; genus Flagellimonas. The sequence continues at coordinate 3,859 of JBCBCH010000157.1, forward strand.
GAAGGTCTTTTATGAACCAGCCCAAAACCCGCGGGAAAATGCCATTCGCGAAGCGCTCAAAAAACGCTGGAAAGGCAAATACGGTTACTAAAACTTGATTTGTAAAGGGGTACTTTTTTTTATGCCTTTTTCGGCGGTTTCCAAATACCATTGCCCCTCTTTTTCAAAGACCACCCCATTTAAACCATTTCCTTCCAACAAGTAGACATTTTCCAGGGAAGTGGCCACCAACTTAAATACGACTTGCGGGGTATTATCAACCAATTGATATCCGCCCTCAGTGGGTTGGGCATATAACACCCCCATGGCGTTACCCGCAGTTTTTTGCACCAGATTTGAATCTTTGACTTCAATCGCTTTATATACTTGCTCTTCTGTGGTATTTTTTTGCTCAAGAATCATTTCTTGCTTTTTCTCCTCTGAAAGTTGTTTCACGTCATCTTTGAAGTTTAGGGTAAGTGTTTCAGTACCGTTGGTAGTTCCGGTATATTCATTTGGCACACCATCCAAAGATTCGGCAGCTTCTGCCAACGCTTCACGATAACCTGTTTTAAAGTCCTTTGCTTTGCTACGACCTTCCATGGTTCGAAACATCTCTTCCCCTCTACAATTCTTGAATAGGATAATCACTTTGGTGGCAAACAAAGTAGAATTGTCCTCCACATCCGCTTCAAGCCCCAAGCATCGGTTCATTAAAAGGTCATTGGGCATTACATCTTCATAAACCGGATTAAAACCTCTTTGCTTTAGCAAAAACTTGATTAACGTGCTAGTCTGATGCTTGTTTTGCGCATCATATGCATCGAATTGTTTTGGTATGATAATATACTTGTAATCCGTAAACTGACTATATCCGGAAACCGAAAAAAAGGTCGTGAAAACGATAATAAGTAACCAATGCTTCTTCATGTTAAGGTAGAAATCAATTATCGTTCCAAGATAGAATATTAAAACCAAACTGTAAAGATGCGTAGCTTGAGTTGGCAATATTTTGGTAGGATAAAAGATTGTCTCCAAGAATATAAAATTGTACCGGACCAGCCTTTAAAGCCAGCCCCAATCCTACATTGGAAAAGGAGTATTTGTCAATGGTATAAGAGGTTTTTACAGAAAAGTTTCGCCCAAACCTCCTTTGATAGGACCCTGTTAATGCTGCTTGAACCCCCAAAGGGCGTTTTATCAGGTACAACAGGCCACCTACGCGATTGCGATAGTATTGTTCTGAACTACCACCCCTGACATTAACAGCACAACCACAATTTTCCCTTCTAGTTCCGCCTGCACCCTCACCCCAATCGTGGGTAATGGAGCCGTAGAGCTTTACAGGTCGCAACATAATATAACTATCTTCATTTTCCTCAAAAGGAAGGGCCGCTTCAATTTCATCTATTAATTGTTGCCAACGATCTTCGCCAATGGTGTTGAGGTCTTCTGGCAACAAGACATTAATGCCTTCGTTAACCGCGTTGCCTTCTAGGGTATAGGACAGCACATCTTTGGAATTATAGATAAAGCCCAAGTCTAGAACACTACCACTAATTTGTGTTTGTTCGTTCCATTCATAGGTAAAGCCCAAGTCCAAGCCAAGACCCAAATTACCGCCCAAAAGCACCCTATTTGCAAATAGACTTGTTAAATCCTCTTGCGTGGTATCGGTATCTTCTCGAAGTATATCACGAATCTCGTTCAAACCAGCGGTTTGTAGCCCCATATCGGCGGTGATACTATTGGACAAGATATTATCTTCGCCTTCCGTGGTCAAAAAGGTGCCCGAATTGTTGGTAGACTTGAAATTGAAAATGTTGGAATACAATTTTGCCCTGAAGCCCAAAGTAAGATTATCCCGTACCTTTTTACGGATTCCAAAATGGAAAACGTTGGTCATTTCGCCTCTGAGGTTCAAATCCCCCAAATCGAATTGTCGCCCAATATTTGGGCCTCCATTACCATCGAATGCCAGAATTGCCAGGTCTTTTGGCCAATACACAATAATATCGGTCTCCCCATACATACCAAAAGAGTAATAATTGTCAGGACGGTTCCTGCCTTGAAAACCAACATAAAATCCTTCTATTTGGCTGGTGATGCTAAAATCGTCTCTTGCGCTCATGCCATTAAGCATACGCTCCCTGACCTTGAGGTTGATATCTACCCCATCATCAGCGAAGATGTCGTTTACGGTCACTCCGCTAGTTGCACCCTGTACCATAAAACCCGAAATAACCGGAACGCCCACATGCCATTTGTGT
>JBCBCH010000158.1:0-6101 GCA_038530835.1 Bacteroidota bacterium
TTGTGTAAGTCCTGAAAATTACCATTTCAAATCTTATTTAAAAGTTAAAGAATGAAGAGAATAGTGATATGTATCTTCTATTTAAACATGATTTTATTCATTTCTTGTGGAGATGATAACAATGAAGTAGTTGACTCAATACCAACAACTGATGGGGAGGCGAATCAAGCTCCATTAATTCAAGAGAAGTCATTTGTAGTTTCTGAAGATGTAGGTGATAGTTTTCCAATTGGGGCTGTAGAGGCAAATGACCCTGACGGCGACCCTCTCTTTTATTCTATCTCTGAAAATAGTAATAGCTTATTCGAAATAACCGAAGATGGAGGTGTAATAACTTTGAAAAATGAGCAATCATTGGATTTTGAAACAGCAACTAATCATGAATTATTAGTTAAGGTTAGCGATGGAACACTTACCTCCGAAGCTATTATTACTATTGAGGTAACGGATGTCGATGAAAACTCCGCTCCAACAATAACTGAGAATCAAACCTTTAGCACTTCTGAATTTATTCTTGATTCCTACATCATAGGAGTAGTTTCAGCTGAAGATGAAGATGTGGACGATATTCTGACCTTTAGTATAATTGAAAATCAAGATAATCTATTCGAGATTTCTGGAGGAGGTGAAATTAGTCTTCAGAAGGGTAAGCAGCTTGAGTATTCACAAAAATCTTCACATGTAGTTTTAATTGAGGTATCGGACAATAAATCAACAGCAACAGCTAATGTTGAAATAACCGTTGAAGATGTTGATGATAATGCTTTCGTCACAGTCTGGGAGACTACCAACTTGGAAATTAAACTCCCTCTTTACTTACCTTCGGAGGCAACAAATACTGACTACAATTTTATAGTAGATTGGGGAGATGGAACTGAGGGTGAAGTGACATCGTTCAATGATGAAGATGCTAGTCACCTTTACACAAGCGATGGTGAGTACATAGTAACTATTCTTGGGAAGTTAGTTGGATTCAATAACAAATTAGATGGCCCTTCAAAGGGAGTATTTAAGGATGTTTTACAATGGGGTGATGTACAATTGGGAAACGATGGTGCCGTATTTGCAAATACTGGAATCACTAAATTTTCGGCCATCGATGCTCCGGATTTATCAAATATTACAAACATGCATAACTTTTTTGGGTGGAGTCAATTTGATGGTGACATAGGACATTGGGATGTTAGTAATATAACAGATATGAGTGGTATGTTTCAACAAAATAGGGCCTTCAATCAAGATATTGGAGGTTGGAATGTTAGCAACGTTACCAATATGCAAGGTATGTTTCATGAAGCTTATGGATTTAATCAGAATATTGGAGGATGGGATGTAAGCAATGTAACCAACATGAACTCCATGTTTTACGGTTTTGGCGGCACAAGTTCATTTAATCAAAATCTAAGTAACTGGGATGTTGGCAATGTTACCGATATGGCAGATATGTTCAAGTGGGCAGTATCATTTAATGGAAACATCGGAGATTGGGATGTAAGTCAAGTATCAAATATGAATGGTATGTTCACCAGAGCAATCAGTTTTAATCAAGATATAGGAAATTGGAATGTTGGGAACGTAACGGATATGAGTAATATGTTTAACTATGCAATCAAGTTTAATCAAAATATCAGTACCTGGGATGTAAGTAGCGTCGTAAGAATGGACGGTATGTTTCGTGATGCTCATACCTTTAATCAAAATATTGGTGGTTGGGACGTCACTAATGTGACTTTTATTTACTACATGCTATTTGATGCCTTCGAATTTAATCAAGACATAAGTGATTGGAATACTATTAACGTTAAAGTATCATCTTGCTATAACTTCACGAGTAACGTAACTCCGATACATGCCTCAGATAAACTGCCATCCTTGGGACCTTGCTTTGAAAATTAAAAAATGTGAAAGTTAAGGTATCCTTATGTGTAAAAACTTTAGATATAGGAAATGTTACCTCCAGTGAAAGTTGGCATTCAAGGTTTTTATGATAAAAAACCAAGAATTCCCTTAAACCGCTTTCAGAATACATCGTTTTTTTTAGATTTGAATCCCAAAGGGACACTTTCTGATGGTTTGTAGACGCATCGTATTTTGCATTACTTCATTTCTTTTTTTCGTTTTACCCATAACTGGCCAAAAACAGCCGCTGCAAGCTGAGGATTCCCTTGCCCAAATCATTTGGGTCGAAAATCAATATGAAAAGATGTCCTTAGAAGAGAAAATAGGGCAACTTTTTATGGTCAGTACCGCCGCAAGGGATGTTGAAGCCACTTCGGAAAAGCTAAAAAAGCTAATTGCCGACTATTACTTGGGAGGGGTGATATTTTTAAGAGGTCAGCCCAGAGTACAGATAGAAATTACCAATGCCATTCAAGCGGCGTCCCAAACCCCGCTTTTGATTGGGACAGATGCCGAATGGGGTTTGGCCATGCGATTGGATTCCACATTCGCGTATCCCTTTAATATGACGCTGGGAGCGGTACAAGACACCAATTTGATAGAAAAAGTAGGGCGTCACATTGGAAAACAGGTCAAAAGAGTTGGGGCACATATCAATTTTGCCCCCGTATTGGATGTCAACAGCAACCCCGACAACCCCATTATCGGGAGTCGTTCGTTTGGGGAATCCCCAATCAATGTAGGCCTAAAGGGCGCTGCTTTGGCACGAGGGATGCAAAAAGAAGGTATCTTGGCCTGTGGCAAACACTTTCCCGGTCATGGCGATACGGATAAAGATTCGCACGCTGAGTTGCCTCAAATCTTGTCTTCAAAGAACAAAATGGATTCCATTGAGTTGATTCCATTCCAAAAACTGTCCGACCAACACATTGATGCCATGATGGTGGCCCATTTGGAAGTTCCAGCAATCGAAACTACCCCGGGCTTACCTTCCTCCTTATCAAAAGCAACAGTGACCAACCTGCTCATCAAAGAAATTGGATTCGAAGGATTGATTTTTACGGATGCTTTGAACATGGGGGCCTTGACAGCCGCTGCCTCCGAGGGAACAAACATATCCTTGAAAGCTTTTATGGCGGGAAGTGATGTGGTTTTAATGCCCAAAGACTTGCCTTCCGCTTTCGATGCGTTCAAATCTGCCTACGAATCGGGAAGACTAACCGAAACCCGATTGGCACGTTCCGTTAAAAAGATTCTGATGGCCAAATTCAAGGCTGGTCTAAACGAATATCAGCCATCTGCAATCGAGAATGTCGTTGAAGATTTGAATACGCTTCAAGATAAAATCCTCGCTGAGGATGTTTATGAAAATGCTTTGACACTGGCTAAGAACAATATATCCTTGGTGCCTATTCGAAAACTGGAGAATAAGAAAATTGCTTATGTAGCATTGGGGGATGGGGAGCATACGCCTTTCTATACCATGCTTAAAAATTATGCAAAGGTTACGCAGGTGTCCGCCAACAGCATTTCAGAATATAAGGAAAAGCTTTCCAAGTACAATTTGGTTATTGTCGGTTATCACAAGAATTCGAAAACCCCTTGGAAGTCCTATAAATTTTCAGATGAGGAACTTTCTTGGTTGGAACAAATCGCAGGTTTACGCACGAGCAATACCATCTTCGCTTGTTTTGCCAATCCGTATTCGCTGAAAAGCGTGAATAACTTCAAAAGTATTGATGCCATGTTGGTTTCCTATCAAAACGATAGCACAGCCCAACAGAAGACCGCCCAAGCCATTTTTGGCGCTATTTCCGTTGAGGGAAAGTTGCCAGTGAGTATCCAAGATGTGTTTTTGGAAGGTACTGGTATCGAAACCAAAACATTGGGTCGATTGGGCTTCACCTTGCCAGAGCGTGTTGGTTTAAGTGGAACAGGGCTTTCGTATGTAGATAGTTTGGTTCAAGTTGGTTTGGACTCGTTAATGTTTCCTGGTGCTCAGGTTTTGGTCGCGAAAAGAGGAAATATAGTCTATCAGAAGAACTTCGGTTCACCAACTTATGCAGGCACTTCTAAAGTAAATGGGATGCATATTTATGATTTGGCATCGCTAACCAAAATTTTGTCTACACTTCCTCTGATTATGAAAATGGAGGAAGAAGGTAACATTGCTTTGAACAATACCTTTGAAGAACTCGTCCCAGAATACGCAGACTCGGAGCTAAAGGATGTTACTGTTTTAAAGGCACTTTCGCATTATGGCCGTCTTCCCGCTTGGATTGCTTTTTATTTGAGCACTTTGAATAAAGAACGAAAACCTTCAAGGGATTTTTATCGGTTTGAACCCACTGTAGGCTTTTCCAACAAGGTTTCCGACAACCTTTATATCACAGACGCCTACCGCGATTCCATTTACAATCGAATTGGGCGCCAGTCTTTAAAATCCAATCGTTACCGCTATAGCGACGTTGCCTATTACGTTTTCAAAAAATACATAGAAGAGCATTATGGCAAACGGCTCGATGAGTTGGTTCAAGATTTCTTCTATGAACCAATGGGCCTACAGAGCACGGCTTTCAATCCGTTGCAAAAGTTCGATAAGGAGTATATCGTGCCTACAGAAGAAGACCAGTACTTTCGCTATCAAACGGTACAAGGCTACGTACATGACATGGGCGCAGCCATGCAAGGTGGTGTTGGAGGGCATGCTGGCTTGTTTAGCAACGCCCAGGATGTTGCGAAAATCATGCAAATGTACCTCCAAGGTGGTATTTACGGTGGAAAACGATTTTTACAGGAAAGGACCATCAAAAAATTCAATACCTGTTACTTCTGTCATAAAGAAGTGCGGCGAGGCGTTGGTTTCGATAAACCCCAATTGAAAGACTCTGGACCCACTTGTGGCTGTGTGTCCCGAAAGAGTTTTGGGCATAGCGGCTTCACGGGAACCTATACTTGGGCTGACCCAGAAGAGGAGTTGGTATACGTTTTTCTTTCCAACCGTACCTATCCCAATGCAAGTAATCGCCTGCTAGTGGAATCTGGTTTGCGTACCCGAATACAGCAAGCTATTTATGATTCCATTATAGAATAAACCTAAAGAATTCCATTAGATTTGTGTTCATGAAGATTGCAATAGTTTGCTATCCTACCTTCGGTGGAAGTGGGGTAGTGGCCACGGAACTGGGAACGGCATTGGCCACCAGAGGACATGAAGTTCATTTCATCACGTACAAACAACCTGTGCGTTTGGGGCTTCTCAACAATAATGTTCATTTTCACGAAGTACATGTTCCGGAATATCCTTTGTTCCGTTATCAACCCTATGAGTTGGCCCTTTCCAGCAAATTGGTAGACACCATCAAACTTTATGGGATTGAATTGCTACACGTACATTATGCCATCCCTCATGCCTACGCGGGATACATGGCCAAAAAGATGCTTTTGGAAGAAGGTATTTACATTCCCATGATAACCACTTTGCACGGTACGGATATTACGCTGGTGGGGAAACACCCGTATTACAAACCAGCCGTAACTTTTAGCATCAATAAATCAGATGTGGTTACTTCAGTTTCTGAGGATTTAAGACAAAGTACCATGGATATTTTCGATATCCATAAGGATATTGAGGTTATCCCAAACTTCATTGACTCGTCAAAGTATAAATTGGATTATACCGATTGCCAGCGTTCGCTCATGGCGAATGAAAATGAAAAAATCCTGACCCATATCAGTAATTTTAGAAAGGTAAAGCGTATTCCAGATGTAGTTCAAGTCTTTTATAAAGTTCAGCAAACCATACCGGCTAAATTGGTCATGGTTGGCGAAGGACCTGAAAAAGTAAAGGCAGAAGCACTTTGTGAGCAGTTGGCAATAGCAGATAAAGTCATGTTTTTGGGCAATAGTACCGAGATAGACCGAATATTGTGCTTTTCGGATTTGTTTTTGTTACCTTCCGAATCTGAGAGTTTTGGTTTAGCCGCTTTGGAGGCCATGATTAATCGAACTGCGGTTGTATCAAGTAATGCAGGTGGTGTCCCAGAAGTCAACAAACAAGGTGTTTCTGGATTCTTGGCCGATGTGGGGGACATAGACAAGATGGTAGAAAAAGCCATTTACATGCTCGAAGACCAAGAAAGATTGGACAAATTCAAGAACCAAGCGTTTGAGGTTGCTTCAAAATTTGATATCTCGAACAT
>JBCBCH010000159.1:0-6096 GCA_038530835.1 Bacteroidota bacterium
AATAAAGGGAGCAATACCGTATGGTCAGGTGAAAAGGGAGTTTGGGCAGTACCTCGATAAAGTTCACTTTATGCCTATAATTAGGGCTAAGAATAGTAATTCACAAACCGTTGTAGATGAATACCTAGAACACCTGAAACCTGTGGCTTTTGAATTTACGGTTCCGCAGGATACGCTTCAAATAGTGGAATATTTTGATGATATCAGAGCCAAAGGGTCTTCTGTCTGGGTTAACTCACTTTGGCCGCATCACAACAGCGGTCATGATGATGAAAAGGCAGCAATAGACCCATCTGTTTACGACTGGTTTATTGAAAATGATGTTGATATTATCCAGACTGACCGCCCAAAGCTACTTTTAGCATATCTGCGTGACCACAATCTACATAACTGAAAATGAAAATGAAAACAACCCATAAATATCGTATTCTATCCATCGCCATCCTAAGTGTTCTCAACAGTATTTATTCGCAAGATGTTTCCCAATCGGCCAAAATTTTAGAGCACTTGAAAAACCCTTCTGGGGATCATATCTTGGTGGTTTCACACCGAGGTGATTGGCGCTATGCGCCGGAAAACAGCATCCTTGCAGTGCAACGCTGCATTGATTTAGGTGTAGATGTAATCGAACTTGACTTTCGACTTACCAAAGATGGTCATCTGGTTGCCATGCACGATGAAACGGTTGATCGGACTACGAATGGAACCGGAAAAGTGAGTGAACTCAGCTTGCAGGAAATCAAAAAACTAAGGTTAAAGAACGCTTGTGGAGTAAGGCATTCAAGGCAACAAGTACCAACCTTGGAGGAAGTCATGAAATTAGTCAAAGGAAAAGTGATGGTAAACCTGGATAAAACGGAAAGCCGATGGGTAAGGGAGGCTTATGAAGTCCTGAAAAAAACGGGTACCGTTGATCAAGCCATATTTAAGGGAAATGATGCTTTTGAAGTAATGAAAGAAAAATATGGCGCACTGATGGACAGTATTATTTATATGCCTAAACTATGGCCCAAAAACAAGGAGATTAGGACGTACAGGGAAGCTTATGAAAGTACGATTAACCCATTTTATTATGAGACCTTATTCGATTCAGAAGAAGCCGAAACATTTGCCATGATTCAAGATTTGAGAAGAGACGGAGATGGTTTTTTGGCCATAGCCCTGTGGGATGATCTTTGCGCTGGACGAACCGATGAAGTTGCACTTTTGGAGGGGCCCGAAAAGGCTTGGGGTTGGCTCATAAAACAGGGAGCCAATGGTATAATGACCGATAGGCCAAAGGAATTAATGGAATACTTGAAATTAAAATCTTTAAGAAATCCTTGAATATGGATTCAATGTAATCCGAGGAAAGATAACAAAGTAAGTTTAATTTGTTTGAGTTAGTTTTAGTAGCGTGGAGCGCAGTGAATTAGATAAGCTGCGCTCCTTTTTTCGTTTAATAGAATAGGCACTGGGACAATCAACCCATATAAAAGTTTTTTTACAGTAAAAATGTACCCAAAATAATTCTGTTGGGTACATTACCATGATTTAGATACATCAAAATTAGTAGTAAAAACTACCTGAAAACCAGTATTTTTTAATTCCTTTTTTGTTCCGGTTTTTTTTATGGATTGCTTTGGGTAAACCCTTAAACCAAAGAACATGAAAATTAAAGGAACACTTTTGATTGCTTTCACAGCTTTGTTTTTTTTGAATTGCTCTCAAGAAGAAAGTACAGGAGATGATAATTTGCTTTCCGAAGCGGGTGGTGCCATACTGGGTCAATGGTTTTTGGTTGCAGTTGGCGACACTGATGTTTCGTCGACTGAATGTTATCAAGACAGTTATTTGGAGGCAAGCCGCACTGATCTAACGTTCTTTATTCAAGATAGGCAACAAGACGGCAGTTGTCTTACGGTTCTTGATGAAACTGTTCGTTATACTGAGGAAGAAGGGTTTTATTATCTAGAAAATGAAGCGATTGAAATTTACATTGAAGGAAGCATGTTGACTTGGAGGGTCAATTTTGAAACCACCTTGGTATTTCAAAAGAATTAAGTAGAAAATTACGCAGCTATACTACATACACATTAACTATCTTAGGGTTTCAGGTATTCTTCAAATGTTTACTTTAAACCCTAAGTGTTTCTTTTTTTTGCTGTTGCTTTTGCTCCTTGTACGGTTTCCCGCAAAAGCACAATCTGATATCCAAGAAAAGATTGATAGTCTCGAGTCTTTTCTTAAAGAAAACCCGAGTCGTGTTTTCATTAATTATGACATAGCCGAACTGTATCGAAGAAAAGACACTGCCTTGGCCTTTCAAAATGTGCGAAAGGGATTGGAAGCCGCTATTAAGGAAAACAACTTATATGGAGTTGGTAAAGGCAAGTTTTTGCTGGGCGAGCTTTATATGGATTACAACGATCCGGTCAAAGGCGAATACTTTTACCGTGCTGCCGACACCGTCTTGAGCGATTTAATACGAAAGGATTCCTCTGAAGAGAATTTAAGACTATGGGTTCGGGCCAATTTTAATGTAGGAGTGGCACGTTCACATCAAGGTATCAACGAGGATATTTACTATCTCAGTAAGATTTCACCAGTAGCGGAAAAAATAGGGTATTATGAGATATTGGCCAAAGCCAACACCAACATAGCAATTACCTTTTACAATGCCTTACAACTCCCGAAGGCCCATGAATACTTTGAAATTGCAGCTCCACAACACATAAAGGCCAACGATTATACGAGTTTGGTGACCAATAGGTTGTTGTTTTCGTCCTTGTTGCTCCAAATGGATTCGCTAGCTACCGCCAAAGTGGAACTAGAGGCCGTAAAGCCTGTATTGGATTCCATTGGTAGCGAATTGGAAAAAAGGCAGCTCCATCAGACCATTTTGGCAGAATACCACATAAAGAAGGAAGAATATAAACAGGCAATTGCTAGTTTAGAAAGGGCTGAAGCCTATTCAAAACAGGGTGTCGTAAAATCGAATCAACTACCGTTGTATATGACTTTCATGAAGGTCTACAGAATACTGGGAGATTCCAAGAAGGGATTACAATATTCCAACATGAGCCTTGAATTGGCGCAGCAGTATGAAAATAGAAGCATTGAAGCCGAGATTTATAAAGAAAAAGCCTATCATCAAGATAAGCTCGGTCTTCATAAAGAAGCTTTGGAAAGTCTCGCTACCTATGTCGCTATTTCAGACACCATCAATAGCTCGGAACTGGAAAAAGAAATCAACCGTCTGGAAAGCCAATATCAGTCTGAAAAAAAAGAACGCGAGATACTTCAACTAAAAAATGAAAATGATACTGTCGCACTGGAATTAGCAAACAAGCAGTCCCAAAATTATTTCCTTTTCTCGGTTTCCATGGGGCTATTGGTATTGGCACTGTTTGCTTTTATGGGATATCGCAACTTCAAGAAACAGGATGAACTCAAAGCAGCTGAAATCAGTACGTTGAAATATGAACAGGAATCCAAAGTATACAACGCGATGCTTGAGGGGCAAGAAAACGAAAGAAAACGCCTAGCAGTTGATTTGCATGATGGCTTAGCGGGAAGACTATCGGCCACTCGATTAAAATTGGAAAAACTGGCATCAAAGTCAGAAGTAAAAAGTCATGCAAAGGGTGTAAATGAAGCCGTATCCAACATCGATGCTTCTTTGACCGAACTTCGGAGTATTGCTATGAATCTAATGCCTGAAACGCTATTTAAATATGGTTTGAAGAATGCCGTAGAAGATTATTGTTCCAGTATTGGGGGAGCGGCCAAGGACTTGAAGTTCATTATCCAATTTTATGATTCAGAGGTAATCCTACCAGAAAATACGAATCTCACGATTTATCGTATTGTGCAAGAATTGATAAACAATGCAGTAAAACATTCAAAAGCTACTGAGGTTTTGGTTCAATACCTGGTCGAAGATAACCGCATCAACATAACCGTAGAAGACAATGGTCAGGGTTTTTCTAAGGAAAAAGCAGATAAAAAAGGGGGAATGGGCCTAGGTAATTTGAGGAACCGAGTAGCATATCTCAATGGCGAAATTGATTTTGTTTCATCTCCTGAAGAAGGTACAACCGTTCATATTGTAATTAACATTTAGTCATGGCATTAAGCACGTTAAAAATCCGGGTGGTGATTGTAGATGACCATCCTTTGGTGATAGAGGGGTTAAAATCATTATTGAATGGCAACCGTGAAATAAAGGTAGTTCATAGTTGTGAGCGAGGCGGAGAGGTATTGGAGTACCTAAAGAACGACACGGTCGACCTTGTCCTATTGGATATCAACCTACCCGATATAAGTGGAACAGAAGTCTGTAGGCTAATCAACAAAGAACATCCTTCGGTAGCCGTAGTAGGTTTGAGCACATATGGCGAACGGAGCATCATCAATCAAATGATTTCCAATGGGGCCAAGGGATATCTTTTAAAAAATGTTACCGAGTCCGAACTTGTGGAGGCCATCAACAAAGTATATCGAGGTAAATACTATTACGGTCATGAAATACAAAAAGCCATGGCGAATACCATATTCCACACCATGGGAAGCACGCCCAGATTAACAAAAAGAGAGAAGCAGATTCTTAAACTGATCGTTTCGGGGAAAACAAGAAATGGAATTGCTGAAGAACTGTTCATCAGCCCATTGACTGTTGAAACCCATCGCCGAAACCTTATGAAAAAGATGGAGGCCTCAAATACGGCATCTTTAGTCAAAATTGCGATTGAAAAAGCGTTGGTCTGAGTTAAATTTCTAGTAGAAAAACTACTGGTTTTCCAGTAGATTTCAGTACTTTTTTTATTCTCGATTACTAGGGTTCTTATTTAGCTGCAAATAAAACACGAACCTTATGAAACAACTTCTTCTCACCCTTTTGGCCACTACTTTATTTTACTCGCTCTCGAATTCGCAAACACTCCGTATAGGCCCAAAATTAGGATTGAATTTGGCAAACTATACCGGGAACGTAAGCTCGGATGTTCGGGGTTTGGCCGGTTTGCATGCTGGCGGGTTTTTTGAGATTCAACTTTTAGATATATTGAGTGTTCAACCAGAACTTTTTTATTCCGTACAGGGAGTTACGATTGATGATACCAAACTGGTCAACAATTATATTTCAGTGCCCATTATGGGTAAGTTTTATCCCATTGAAGGATTGCATATTGAAGCTGGACCGCAACTCGGTTTCTTGATTTCGGCAAGTGAAAAGAATAGAGCCGATAAAGTTACCATTACCCAAGAGTATAAAACTGTTGATATGGGACTATTGTTTGGAGCTGGTTATCGTATCCCGGATTTGGATTTAGGTTTCGGTATTCGGTATTTTGCGGGATTGAGCAATATTTTTCAAAGTAACAGCCGAATCAAGAACGGTGTTTTTCAACTGTATACGTTCTGGGCTTTTGAGCTGTAAAACGAAAAGTAGCAAACCCTTGTACCACTGAAGGTTTGTTTTTAACCAACACTAAAGACCTACCAAAGCCGTGATAGAACAGACTATTGCCTTTCTGAAGGCTTCAATACCGCCAACTGTTCAAGTCTGCATCTTCGGGGGCTACGTTTTGTACTTTGTCAGCATATTTTTGAATAAACATCCGGTGGTAGCGTAATCGACTTATGTGGTTTCCATTCTCGTGGTCGCCATTCCAACAATGTTCCGCGCGGTCACCGTAATCCACTTCACCATTGTAATAGGGAGTAGTGGTTTCCGATAGGATTTCCTCCGCGAGGTATACGGCATTATTGAGGTAGTAATTATCCATATCCCCGCAGTACAAATGGATTTTATTTTCCCAGTCCGAACCGTTTTTGGCCCAATCTCGTTTTAGAATATAGGCAAGGTCGTAGTTGTCTTTCCAGTAAGCAGCTACGTCTTTGTCAATTTCTCCGGTACGGCGATTCCAAATGCGTTTTGGATAACCTTGTTCGTCTATGGGTGAATAGGTGGCTTCCCAAATATCCCACTGTTGTCCGGATCGCCCTTTGGTGCCCAACACCAATTCACGATAGTTCATATCTTTCAAGGTGGCGTCTACATTGCCTAGATAATCCCGGTGGCCTGCAACCAGGGTTTTTCTGAAGGTGCACCTT
>JBCBCH010000160.1:0-6095 GCA_038530835.1 Bacteroidota bacterium
CTAAAACTAAATTTTAGTATCTGTAGTATTCGGGCTTGAATGGGCCTTCCACCGTCACACCGATATATTCGGCTTGCTCTTGCTTCAACTCGGTCAGTTCAGCACCCAAACGGGCCAAATGCAGCTTGGCTACCTTCTCATCAAGGTGCTTGGGCAGCATATAGACTTTGTTTTCATAGGCTTCGGTGTTTTTCCAAAGCTCAATTTGCGCCAGTGTCTGGTTGGTAAACGAATTACTCATCACGAAACTAGGATGGCCGGTGGCACAGCCCAAATTCACCAAACGACCTTCGGCCAAAATAATAACATCTTTTCCATCAATGGTATACTTGTCCACCTGAGGCTTGATTTCGTCACGCGTTTCACCATAGGTGTTGTTCAACCACGCCATGTCGATTTCGTTGTCGAAGTGACCAATGTTACAAACGATGGCTTTGTCTTTTAAGGCTCTAAAGTGCTCTTCTCGGATAATGTCTTTGTTCCCAGTTGTGGTAATTACGACGTCCGCATTTTGAATAACAGTCTCCAATTTTTTCACTTCATAGCCATCCATACAGGCTTGAAGCGCGCAAATTGGGTCGATTTCAGTCACCGTTACGATGGCCCCTGCACCTCTGAAAGAAGCAGCAGTACCTTTTCCAACGTCACCGTATCCAGCAACAACTACGCGTTTTCCAGCCAACATGGTGTCGGTGGCACGGCGGATGGCATCCACGGCACTTTCACGGCATCCGTATTTGTTGTCAAACTTGGATTTGGTTACCGAATCGTTTACGTTAATTGCCGGCATCGGAAGTGTTCCGTTTTTCACCCGCTCGTACAAACGGTGCACTCCGGTAGTGGTTTCTTCCGAAAGTCCTTTGATGGCCGCTGCAAGTTCAGGGTATTGATCCAATACCATATTGGTCAAGTCGCCACCATCATCCAAGATCATATTGAGGGGTTCGCGTTCTTCTCCGAAGAAAAGTGTCTGCTCGATACACCAATCAAATTCTTCTTCATTCATTCCTTTCCAGGCATATACCGGAATTCCAGCAGCAGCAATAGCGGCTGCGGCGTGGTCTTGCGTGGAAAAGATATTACAAGAACTCCAGGTGACTTCTGCACCCAAAGCCACCAAAGTCTCAATCAACACTGCGGTTTGAATGGTCATGTGCAAGCATCCAGCAATACGAGCTCCCTTTAGGGGTTGTTCACTGCCATACTCCTCGCGCAACGCCATTAATCCAGGCATTTCTGCTTCCGCCAGTTCAATCTCCTTGCGTCCCCAATCAGCTAGGGAAATGTCTTTCACCTTGTAGGGTACATACGGAATTGTTTTCGTACTCATAATCTATTTCTTCGTTAACTTTTGTAGATTCGCTTGTTTCGACCGCAAAGGTACAAATTACATAGCGTTTCATCGTGCCCTTATACAAAAGCATTACAGTATCTCCGACCACGAAGGTGCATCTCTGGAAAGTCACGGAATCAGAAGATTTTTTGGCGACTGATGTGACCTTGAGCGACTATTGCCAAAACCGAATGGACCGAATGAAGTCCGAAGCACATCGAAGGGCTTTTTTGAGCATTCGCCATCTGCTGGCCCTAGAGGGATATGAGGACAAAGACCTGTACTACAACACATTTGGCAAACCCCATTTGCACGACGGAAAGCATATTTCCATAACCCACTCCAACAATTTTACGGGGATTATTGTTAGCGCTTCCGAAGAGGTTGGAATTGATATTGAAAAACAGCGGGATAAGATACTAAGGATTGCCCATAAGTTCACACCAATCAAAGAGTATCGGACCTTGGCCAATACCGAAGCCATTATTCGGAAGTTGACCATTGTTTGGGGAATCAAGGAATCGTTGTACAAAATCTACGCGCAACAAGGACTGAGTTTTTTGAACCACATTTATGTGAACGATTTTGCCTTTGATGACCAAAACCTTCAAGCTGAAATCAATTATCAAAGCAAAAAAAGCCAATACGAAGCTCGCTTTCTGGAATTTGAAGGTTTTACGGGTGTGTATGCCTATCCCTTGAAAGCGTAGCAGCCTAGCTTTTTTTGGTAATTTTACAAGTCTAAAGAATCTAATGTGGATATATCCGTTGAACTCACCCTCACTCCTTTACAAAATGATTTTGAACCGCCTATCATTGACTTTATACAACAACTGCGAAAATCTGGCTTGACCGTTCTGGAAAATCCCCTAAGTACGCAAGTGTATGGACCCTATGATGGTGTTATGGAAGTGTTGCAAGAGCAAATCAAAACAACATTTGAGGATTTGGAGCATGTTGTACTCACCATGAAAATGGTAAAATCCAACCGCAGCGGGTATGAGCCTCATTTTTGATTGGATTTTTGCCCAATATGAGGGTGTACCTACCTATTTGGTGGTATTGGAGTTGATCAGTGTGTTTTTTGCCCTGCTCAGTGTGTGGTTTTCCAAACAGGAAAACATTTTGGTGTATCCTACGGGAATTATTGCGACAGGCATAGCAGCTTACATTCTATGGCACTGGCAACTTTTGGGAGATATGCTCATCAACACCTATTACTTTATCATGAGTATTGTAGGTTGGTATTTATGGACCCGCAAAGTGGATGCTGACCATTATGTGCCCATTACCAAAACAACCCCCAGGGAAAAGCAGTGGTCCGCCATCATTTTTATCCTGACCTTGGTTTTTGTAACCCTAGTGTACTTGTCGGCGGACCGTTTCAACGTTTGGACCGCTTATGTCGATACACTGACCACGGCAATTTTCTTCGTGGGGATGTGGCTGATGGCCAAAAAGAAAATCGAGAATTGGATTTATTGGATTGTTGGTGACATTATCACGGTTCCCTTATATTGGTACAAGGGACTGATTTTCAGTTCTATTTTATACTTGATATTGACGGTAATTGCTTACTACGGATGGATAGCATGGCAGAAAAACTTGGGCAAGAGCCCTCAGACCTTATTAAGGTAGTGCTGTTTGGTCCGGAATCCACCGGAAAAACGACCATGAGCAAACAACTCGCGAAACACTACAACACGGTTTGGGTGCCCGAATATGCCCGCGAGTACCTTCAAGCCAAATGGGATTTGGAAAAAGAAGTCTGCCAACCGGAAGACTTGCTTCCCATTGCCGTGGGGCAGATGCATCTAGAGAACGAACTGGCAAAAAAAGCGAACAGAATTCTTATTTGCGATACCGATTTATTGGAAACCAAGGTATACTCAGAAGCCTATTATGTTGGGGATTGCGACCCCTTGCTGGAGACCTACGCCCTCCAAAACCAATACGATTTGTACCTGTTGACCTATATCGATACACCTTGGGTGAAAGATGATCTAAGGGATAAACCATTTGAGCGCGAAAAAATGTTTGCCTATTTCCATGAAACCCTTAAAAAATACGGTAGGAATTTCGTTACTTTAAAGGGAGATAAACAACAGCGCTTCACCAACGCGGTAAACCATATAAATACCCTTCTTGATTCATGAATCCATTCAATGCGGCCGACCTCGAACAAATAAAAAACAAAGGTATTTCCATAGAAAAAGTAGAAGACCAAATTGCGATTTTCAAAAAGGGAATTCCCTTTGTGCGGTTGGAAAAAGCGGCTGTAGTAGGAGATGGCATTTTACGATTGACGAATGAAGAAGGCAAAGCGGCTTGTAATTATTTTGACGAGGTTTCCGCAAAGCAACAGCTGTTGAAGTTCGTTCCCGCCTCAGGAGCTGCATCTCGAATGTTTAAGGCATTGTTTAATTTTTTGGAAGCTTACGACCCAGATTCGGAGGACTTTGCGACCTATTTAGACCGAACTGGCGATAAGGCTTTGGCCGCTTTTCAAGAAGGAATGACAGACTTTCCGTTTTACAAAACCGTAAAGGCTCGTATTGGTGATGATTTTGACGGTGAAGGTCCAGAGTTAAAGGCTTTTGTCAATGAAGTATTGTCCGAAAGTGGTTTGAATTATGGCTTTTATCCTAAAGGATTACTGCCGTTTCATAATTACGAAACTGAATCAGCAACACCTTTCAAAGAACATCTCAAGGAAGCGGCGGCGTATGCCAAATCCAATGGTTCCGCTCATTTGCATTTCACGATTTCCGAACAGCATGATGCCATGTTTCAAGAAGAAATGGCTTCCAGCGGGCCTCAAATTGAAAAAACCACGGACACCACTTTTCAAATTGGCTTCTCAAACCAAAAACCTGCTACGGATACCATTGCCGTAGACCCTAATAACGAACCCTTCCGAAATGGAGATGGTACCTTGCTATTTCGTCCTGGGGGCCATGGCGCGTTGATTGAAAACCTAAATGAGCAAGAAGCAGATATCATTTTCATCAAGAACATCGATAATGTGGTGGTGGATAGAAATCTAGACGCTGTCGTGGAAAGCAAAAAAATGCTAGGTGGGATTTTGCTAAGAGTACGCGACAAAGCCTTCGGATATGTCAAAGCACTTAAGGAAGGAACTTTTCAGGAAGATGAACTGGTTCAATTTTTAAAAGAGGAGTTGAATGTTCGACTTCCAAAGGATTTTGATTCGCTTTCCATTGAGGATAAGAAAGAAACCTGCCGTAAAGCGTTACATCGCCCAATCCGTATTTGTGGAATGGTGAAGAACGAAGGGGAACCCGGTGGGGGCCCTTTCTGGATAAACGAGCAGGGAAAAATATCCCTTCAAATTGTCGAGTCAGCCCAAGTGGATATGAGTGATGCTTCACAAGCTAGCCTTCTGAAAAATTCTACACACTTCAATCCTGTAGACATTGTCTGCAGCGTGATGGACCATAACGGAAATAAATTCGACCTGCTGAATTTTGTAAACCCCGAACAAGGTTTTATTACAGGAAAGACCAAGGAAGGCAAGGAACTCAAAGCTTTGGAGCTTCCCGGTTTGTGGAATGGTGCCATGGCTTACTGGAACACCATTTTTGTTGAAGTTCCGCTGGTTACCTTCAATCCAGTGAAAACCGTAAACGATTTACTGAAAACTTCTCATCAAGTATAATCTTGATTATCAATACTTTAACTGGATAGAATCTCCTTTTTTTTCTAAAAAAGTGTTAATTCTTGCTGTTTTGGGTGACCTCCTTAAAAAAGGGGTGTCACATAAATAGAAACAAAACAGAAAGATGATAGTAATTGGGATTAAAATAGCACTTGTAGTAGTAAACGCCTTGGCATTGTATGCGGCGATTTGGGCTCAAGAAAAAGTTTGTCCACAAAAGATATAAAACACTGGACACCGCGTCCAGTCATTTTTGGTTGGTTGATTTGGTTGAAAGGTCGCTGTAAAAGCGGCCTTTTTTTATTGTGACTTTTTTAAAGGAGTGGTGTCTTATTAATATCATGGATAGTATGCTAATTTTTAGGGCCGTTTTGGTCATCAGTATTCTTTCGTTTGCAGTGGCCATGTTTTTACTGGTATTGTATTTGAAAGAAGAACAACATAGAAAGAAAGAGAAAAGATAGGATAATGCTATGCAAACACTAACCGTAGATTATCCGAGAACGGGCAACACCTTACATCATCCGTGATGTTTACATAAGTCAGGATGATTGTCCGTTTGAGAAAAAGGCTGCATTTGCAGCCTTTTTTGTGTAAAAAGTATCCACTTCGTTTCTCATTTTACACAGTTTTATACACTCTTGTAAACAGAAAAAAACAGTAATTCACTGAAAGTCAAATATTTGATTAGACGGTAAAAGCTTTTGAAAGTATGGCATCGAATTTTCTCTAGAAAGGGTGAGTATAATTTATAAACACAAGATCATGAGAAAATTATTTTTAGCAACCGTATTGTCTTTTGTAGGATTCGCGGCTACAGCACAAGAAGAAACCGCCGAAGCCCAAATCGATGAAACCGTAGTAGAGGCTACCGTTCAAGATTTTGAGGAAATCAGCGTCGCTGACCTTCCGGGAGCTGTAACTGCGGCTGTGGCAAAAGACTATCCAACCGCTACTATCAATAAGGCTTATAAAAACGCTTCAGACCAATTCAAGTTGGAGCTTTCATTGGAAGATGGCACAGCAGGAACCGTTTATGCGGATGCCGATGGCAATTGGATTGAGCTGTAATGATTTAGATTA
>JBCBCH010000161.1:0-6093 GCA_038530835.1 Bacteroidota bacterium
CGTTCAAATTTTCAGGATGTGGTCATGTTCGACCCCACTTTGGCGGTTGTTTATCCAGGAGCTTTGGTTATTGGTAACGCAGATCTTCTTAATGGAGTACCACAACCCTTGCAAATCTCGAAGGCTCCAACCCAACTTCGGGTAGACCTTCCTGGCATTGGACAAGGAGGTAACATTACTGTAGACGACCCAACCTATCGAAACACCCAAGCCAAGATTGATGAAACCTTGGAGTATTGGAACGCTGAAATTCAACCTCAGGGCTACGAAATCGATTCGGAAGCCTATTTTGAAAAAACTACCGCTTACACCCGCGAGCAAATGAGCTTGGACTTAGGGGTAAGTGCCGAATGGTCCACTGGTTCCTCTTTTGATTCCCAATTCAACTATACCAAGACTGAAGAAAAAAGAGTAGCTACGTTATTGTATCGTCAGGTCTTTTATGAGGTGATAGCTGAAACGCCCGATAGTCCTGCCGCCATGTTGGGCAACGATGTGGATTTGGAAACCGCACAATCTGTATTGACCAATGAAGCACCCCCTGCCTATGTGAGTTCGGTACAATATGGCCGTATTATTATGATGCGCATGGAAACCACCGATACGGAAACCGATGTAAATCTCGAGGCCGTATTGGAGTACAAAACCGCGACTCGTGATGCCACAGTAGAAATCAACACGGATTATGAAAAGGTCATCAGAGAGTCCACTATAAACATTGTTACCATCGGAGGTAATGCTGAAATCGCGTCTAGGGTTATTTCCGGCTCTAGCGTGGACGAAGGTCAGGGCGGTTTGAACTATGTCATCGAAGAAGGTTCTTTATACAGCAGAAATAATCCGGGAGCGCCCATCGGTTATACCGTGAAGTATTTGAAGGACAACCGCATTGCCAAAATGGGATATAATACGGATTATCGTATCGAGCGTTGTGGACCTTTTTCCTATGTGCACAAAAATGCCAGATTGCGTAAAAAGATATTGCCCAATGTTCGTTTCCGTTTCTCCTATAAAAAGGAAGGCACACAAACACGGGCTGAAACAGCATGGGAAACCGTCAATAAACAAAACATTTACTTTAATGATGCTCCACCGAAGGGCGCTCACGATGTAGTGATTCAATTCCAGTTCTGGGATTTGGTTTGGAGGACTCTTGGCGAGGAAGAAATTGGCTATTTGGATAGTGAACGCTGTTATGAGGCCTTTTGTTCCAAGCGGGTACTTGGTGTATGCACGGAATATACCTTTCAAGGTATAAGTTGCAATTAGAGCAGGTCTTAGTAAAGCATTTAGCACGCAGTCGGCCCCTCAGGTTGTGGATTCAACAACTTGATGCCGGCTGTTTTTTGTGCTACTATCAGAATCTATCGGAATCAGGCCAATAATCGGTGGTGTATTTGATTTCATGTTTTTTGAAAAAATCTCGGATTTTCGGGTCGGGGTCTTTTTCCATATCCGTGAACTTTTCGGCCATTAAGGCAAGAATCTTTTGTTTGTCTTCAGGAACGTTGGTTTTCTTTCGCTCGAAAAGACGTTGCAATAACGAGTTCGCTTCTAAAGCTTTCAAAAGCGCGGTTTCTGAATCTTTCGACACATAAGTCAAGTGCTCTCCACTATTGCTATTTTCCCGGATACAGACTTTATCGTTGAACACGAAAATATCTACGCTTATCGCTAAGCCTTTTTGATATAGGGTATAGGACCTTTTCATTTTTTTGCTTCTACCAGTTCCAGTTGTTCTACGCTCACTTTTGTGGTGAACATGCCATAGTTGACTACGGCCTTTCCTTTTTCCAAAACATCAATACTACCAATGGCTTTACCGTCAAACATGCGAACACGGTCACCAATTTTGAATACGGGACGGGGTTTGTTCTTTTCCGCCTGTTCCACCTTTTTTTGTTCTATTTTTTTGGCAACCCGTACTTTCTTGATTTTTGCTTCTAGTTCTTGAGCAACCTGTTTCTTCTGGTTTTGTTGGGCTTTGGCCTGTTTTGCCGTGGTTTTCTTCCGTTTGCTGTTTTCGGTTTCTACGATGCGCAACATTTCCGAAATCAAAGGCCGCTTTTTGTTATCGATAAAATAGCGCTCGGCAGCAGTGTTTACTTTATTGCCCAATTGAATCATGCGTTGGTTGTGGTCGTACAGCTCTTGATAATTTTCAAGTTTGGTCTTGATTTTGGCATTCAGTTTTTCCAGTTTCTCGGCTTCTTCACGTGCTTTAATTTCTTCTTCTTGCAAACGAGAACCGGTTTGTGCTATTTTGTTTCGTTCCTTCTGTAACTTGGCTATGGTCGCATCAAAACGGACTTTTCCACGTTCAATTTTCTTTTTTGCCTTGTTGATGAGACTGTATGGGATTCCATTTTTTTGTGCTACTTCAAAAGTGAACGAACTTCCCGCTTCGCCCAAGACCAATTGGAAAGTAGGTTCCAAGGTTTTGGAGTTGAACCGCATATTGGCATTGGTGGCATGAGGCAACTCGTTGGCCAATGCTTTCAAATTCGCGTAGTGGGTTGTAATGACTCCGTAGGCTTCCCGTTCGTAAAAAACTTCCAAGAAAGCTTCGGCTAAGGCTCCGCCCAATTCCGGGTCTGAACCGGTTCCAAATTCATCAATCAAAAATAAGGTTTGCGAATTGCACTTCTTTAAAAAGGCATTCATGTTTTTGAGACGATAACTGTACGTGCTCAAATGGTTTTCGATGGACTGGTTGTCTCCAATATCGGTTAGGATTCGGTCAAAAAAGCAAACCGTACTTCGCTCGTGCACTGGAATCAGAAGGCCACTTTGCAACATAAGTTGCAGTAGTCCAATAGTCTTTAGGGTGATACTTTTACCCCCTGCATTGGGTCCGGAAATAACAATAATGCGATTTTCGGCAGTCAAGCCAATCGTTTGAGGCCAAGTCTTTTCGTTTTTATGCTTGTTGGAGAGGTAAAGGAGTGGATGGTAGGCATCCCGAAGTTCAAGTTTCCGTTCCGTATTGATTTCTGGCAACAAAGCATTCATCTCTTCAGCATATTTTGCTTTGGCTGCGGTAACATCAATATGGGTCAAATACTCTTGGTACCCTTTTAAAAGATGGGCTTCGGGGCGAATATAGTCTGTCAGCTCTTTGAGAATACGTTGAATTTCTTCGTGTTCATCATACTCCAAATTACTAAGCTCTCGGGTGAAATTCAAGGTAGATTCAGGGATGATATAGGCAATACTTCCCGTTTTTGAAGAGCCCATAACCGTCCCTTTTACCTTACGGCGGTGCATGGCCTTCACGGCAAGCACCCTTCGGTTTTCCATCACGGATTCTCTAATATCATCTAGATAATCCAACGAATTGTAGCGTTGAAGGGCAACCCCAAAACTTTGGTTGATTTTTCCACGCACTTCATTGATTTGCATTCGAATGTGCTTCAATTCCAAAGATGCTGAATCTCGAATTTCACCAAACCGGTCGATGACATTTTCAATTTCCTTGGGGATGCTTGTGTTTTCTTCCCATTGTTGGGAAAATTCGAAAAGTAAGGGGTAATATTCCTTGAATTTCTTGAAGAACTTTTTATGTAAACTGAATGTAGTGCACAGATTGCTAATTCTTCTAAAGCCTGCTAACTCAACAGTAGTATTTTCAATACCTAGTAATTTCAATTCCTTGTCGATGGCATCAAACCCATGGTTTGGAATGCGATTTTCGTTAGAAAATGAGGCCAGATATTCTGAGGTCTGCCCTAGAACCTCCATAAGATAAGCTTCATCCAATAGCGGCCTTACCGATTGGGCTGAAACCCTACCCAACTCGGTATTGCACCGCGCTGAAAGCTGATTCAGCACCGTGTCGAATTCTAAATCTTGAAGGGTTTTGGAATGAATTTGTTGCATGTTCTTTTTCTAGCCCCGCAAAGATAGTGGAATTCCTGTGGCTTGGTAGATGCCAAGGAACAAGCTTTTCAAGCATTTAAAACCGAATCCAACAGTTTGTCAATGCCAAAACGGATAACGTCGGTCGTCGGAAGTCCAGTTTTGTTTTCAGTTGCGTTAACCTTTCGTTGCGCCTCTTCATCAGAAAGCCCAACGGTGTTCAAGGCAATTCCCAAAGTTTTGGCTTGTGTTTGCGAACCGCATACGCCCGTCATGGATTCGTTTAAACGGATGAACTCATCCAACGGTGGAATGGGAATATGGGATACGGGATAGCGCAGATGGTCATGTGCGGCTTTATGACATAGAATCAAGTGAGTGGGTTGTGACCCTCGCATCAAGGGTAGGGTAGCGGTACTCCCAGGGTGAGCGAAAGAACCTTGTCCTTCTATGATAATAACATCTTTGTCTTTTTGTTCCAAGACCGCTTCTTGTACGGAGCCGGCAGCGTGGTCCACCTTTATCGCATCTAGTGGAATGCCATTACCCATGATGGTAATTCCTATTTGACCGGTGGGTACAAATCCAGTATTAATACCCTTATCGAGAAGTGCTGCGTAGAGTTCGAGCCCAGCAGTCATTTTTCCAGAAGCCATATCGGTACCGACCATCAAAATCCGTTTATTTTGAAGCTCGGCCGCTTTTCCAGAGGCAATAGGGTAGGATGCTTTCGGTTTTCTCACATCCCAAATGATATTCTCTTTTAACAGATGTCCAAAACGTGCGTTCAAGTCATCATGCAAACCATTGATGAGGGATAAGCCATGTTGCAATCCGATGCTAATGGGTTCATCCCAAGTATCCGGAAATCTACCTCCACTGGGTGCAATACCCAAGACCAAAATACTGGCATTGTACCCCAGCGCTTCTTGGATGTTTCCGACTACGGGAATGTCATAAGGAAGTCCTACGGCCTCCCGAACCGTTTTTCCTTGAAAATTGGAATCAATAACGCAAACAATAGGGTGTTTTGAAAAGCGCATGAGGCCATAACCCATTTTTCCAGCATCGTTATCCAACGCGCCTTCCATAAAAATGCAAAGGGGTTCATTTGAAGCAAACATGGTGTGAATGGTATTTAGATAAGGAATTAAGTATTAGCGTGGGTTTGTAAAATGTCCTCCGTGACCGGGAGATTCAGTAGGGATGATTACTTCGTTTATTAATGGAGCACCTTCGCATGGGTCTGGATTCAAATTGAGATGGGAGTCCAAATCGATATGGTCCAATACCCCAGATACCGCTGCCCCAGCTGCAATGGAAATGGAGGTTTCGCCCATGCAACCAATCATGGTCTTTAATCCAAAAGCTTGTGCAGTTGAAATAATTCGTAACGCTCCGGTAACCCCGCCACATTTCATCAACTTCATATTGACACCGTCTACCGCACTTGCCCATTTGGGGATGTCTTCCGCAAAGCGGCAGGATTCGTCAACAAAAATAGGCAAAGGTCGATTCTTGAAAAGCGCTGGCAAATCTCCCTCTTGGCCCTCCTTTAAAGGTTGTTCCACATATTCGCAACCTCTTTCTGCTAACCAAGCCATCATGTGTTTGGCATCTTCCAACGACCAGCCTCCATTGGCATCTACCCGGACTGAAATGGGGTATTTTTTACCATAGGCAAGTACTTCTTGGTACATGGCTTTATCGGCTTCGATGCCATCATTATTGCCCAACTTGACTTTTAGGGTTCGAATACCTTGGTTTTCCAAAATAAGCGGTAAACGCTCTTTCGCTTCTTCAGGTGTCATGATACCCAAAGTGATAGACGTAGCTTTTTTCGGTAGGGGGAATCCCAACACCCTGTACAATGGCATATTGCCTTGCTTGGCACGCAAATCCCATAAGGCCATGTCCAAAGCCGCCAATGCACAAGGAGCAACTTTATGTTCTCGAGCGGCATCATATACTTCATGAACGGCATCAAGCGCAATTCCCGAAGCCAAAAAACCTTCCAATGAAGTTTGAGCGGCCTCTGCTGTTGCAGCTCCTTCGCTTTCTCCAGGGGAAGTTTCGCCCCATCCAATATGACCATCTTCTTCAACGGATACAAAAAGATTGTGCTGACCATCGCGAACTCCTCTACTTATTCGAAGCGGATACAGTTTCTTCAGATAAACGATGTTATATTTGAGATTCATTTGATCATTTAAAAAGCAAGCACTAAAGATATTC
>JBCBCH010000162.1:0-6075 GCA_038530835.1 Bacteroidota bacterium
AATTCTTGAATTCAATCGATAATATATCCGATACCTATGGATAACCTAAATTACGGAATAATTGGAAACTGCCGAAGTGCGGCACTTATTTCCGAAACCGGCTCATTAGAATGGTGCTGTTTGCCACAATTTGATTCTACCTCTGTGTTTGCCAAGCTTTTGGACGACAAAAAAGGCGGAAGTTTTGAAATCAAAGTCAAGTACAATTACGAAATCCACCAAGAGTACCATCGCAATACAGCGATTCTGGTCACACGCTACTCCGACGGTGAAAATACCTTTGAGGTACATGACTTTATGCCCAGGTATTACAAGTTGACGGGCAAATACAATGCACCGCCAGAAATTGTGCGCTACATCAAGCATGTTTCCGGGGCACCAGTGTTCAGTGTTTTGTACGACCCACGACTGGAGTACGCCATGGGGCAAACCACCACCTATGCCAAAAAAGACTTTGTGGTAAGTCTTACCAACAAGAAAAAGTTTGATACGCTTTTCATGTATACCTCTTTTCCGAAGCAAAAGATATTGGATGGCGAGGAAATTGTTTTGAAAGAGGATGGATACTTCTCGATTTGTTACAATGAAAAGATTTTGAAGCCCACTACCGAAAAAATGTCTTTGGAGTTGGAACGCACCAAGATTTATTGGTTGGACTGGGTAGACCGAACCCCTACTTACAAGCAATTCAACGACGAAATCATGCGGAGTGCTATCACGTTGAAGATGTTGACCTATGACAAAACGGGTGCGGTTTTGGCTGCGGCCACTACTTCCTTGCCAGAAACTATAGGAGAGGTGCGCAACTGGGATTACCGGTTTTGCTGGATTCGGGATGCCTCCATGGTCATCAAAGTGGTTTCAGAACTGGGTCATAAAAATTCCGCCAAGCGCTATTTGCAGTTTATTATTGATTTGATGCCAGATAAGGATGAAAAACTCCAAATCATGTACGGCATCAACAAACAGAAAAAACTAACCGAACAGACCTTGGAGCACTTGGATGGCTACAAAGGTTCCAAACCAGTTCGAATCGGAAACGCGGCGTACAAGCAAAAGCAAAATGACATCTACGGGATTCTGATGGATGTGATTTATGAGCAGTTGGTGAAGTTCAGTAACGATATTGAAAATGGTGAGGAACTTTGGAGCATTACCAAAGGGATTGTATGGATTGTGGAAAAACACTGGCACGAGCCAGATAAGGGCATTTGGGAGTTTAGAGGGGAAGACCAGCATTTCACCTTCTCCAAGGTCTTGTGCTGGGTGGCCATTGACCGTGCCATAAAAGTGGCCCAGATTTTCGGGAAGTCTCGAAAAATCGAAAAATGGACCACGTTAGAGCAAGAAATTAAAAATGACATCCTGACGCACGCGTGGAATCCGGAGGTGAATGCTTTTGTACAATCATACGGTTCAAACCACTTGGATGCCTCTGTATTGTTGATGGAATCCTATGGATTTATTCATGCCAAAGACCCCAAATTCGTGAGTACGGTTTATGCCATTGAAAACGAATTGAGCAATGATGGTTTGTTGTACCGCTACAAGAATGAAGACGACTTTGGATTGCCATCCTCGTCATTTACCATCTGTACGTTCTGGTTCATCAACAGCTTGTTCAAAATAGGGGAGGAGGATAAGGCCTTGGCTCATTTTGAACAATTACTAAGCTACAGCAATCATCTAGGACTGTTTAGCGAGGATATTGATTTTAAGACGAAACGCTTGCTGGGGAATTTTCCTCAAGCGTATTCGCATTTGGCCTTGATTGAATGTGCCATCAATTTCTCTCGCAAACGCAGTGAGGAAAAGATTTTGGAGTCTATAAGCTAATATTCGGCTCTAATGCTTCGGCCATATGAGTTACTTTTTTAAGTAACTGCTCAAGATGTTTTACCTCGGTAAAAGGATTCATCAGCGTAGTACGGAGGTACTGAACCCCGTGTAGTTTGGTTTGCACCAAATAAAATTCGCCTTCTTCCAAAAGTTGTTGACGAATCTGGGCATTGATTGCGCTTAGGCGTTTATCTTCAACTCCCTTCGCTATCCAACGAAAACAAAGAATGTTGGACATGGGTTCAGTCCCTAATTCAAATTGAGGATGATTTTTGAGTAGTTGGGCAAAGTCTTTTGCCAAATCATATTGTCTAGTAACATACGCATCAAAAAGCTCCTCACCATAAAACTTTAAAAGGGCAAACCAGTGCAGGCACATCATTGTTTTGGTACATTCAAAGGTGCGGCGGCCACTGTTGTACCATTCGTCTTCAGTGGTTTGGTCCAACAGATAATCGGCATTTAAGCTGAAGGTATGTTCGGCGTGTATTTTATTTTTGAACACCAAAGCAGTGGTAATGGTGGGCATCATCATCATCTTATGTCCATCCAGCACAATGGAATCTGATAATTCCGTGCCTTCCAAAAGACCTTTATACTTTTCCGAAAAGATGGCTGCCCCACCGTGAGCCCCATCGACATGAAACCAGATATCGTTCTTTTGGGCAAATGCACCAATTGCCTTCAAGTTGTCATAGGCACCTGTTGCCGTGGAAGGTGCACTACCAACAATAGCGAAAATTTGTATGCCTTTTTCTATTGTTTTTTGATACAAAGCCTCCATTTGTTCGATCTCCATGGTGAAATCTCCTCTAGCGGGCACTTTGACGATGCCTTGCTCACCCAATCCCATAATCTTTGCAGCGCGGTCAACGCAGTAATGGGCTTCTTCACATACCATTATGGCTAGCGGTTTCGTATGCCCTTCGTTCCAGACATCATGCTTCACTTTTGCTTTCCGAGCGGAAAGTAAGGCCGTCAAATTGGCCAAGGTGCCACCAGATGTCAAAAACCCACCGACCTTGTCACTGTATCCGAATTTTTCTCCAAGTCGTTCAACAACAATGCGTTCAATGGCATTTGGGGACATTCCCATTTCATATACGGCCATCCCATTGTTCAAGAGATTGCTGAGCATTCCAGTAAGCACTGTCAATGGAGCGGTAACCCCCACTTGGTGCCCGATATATTTCGGGTGGTGGGTATGCGTTGTTCTTTTCAGAACTTCAGGGAAAAAGTCATTCGTATCGCCGGAGTTTAAAAATGCCTTCCAGAATTCCAATTCCTTTTCAGGTTCGTTCCAAACCAAGGTTTCGCTCTTTTTACCAGAAGTGGTTTGTTCCAAGTGATTGGAAATCAGGTCAAGTAGTTTTTCACCCGTTTTCTTAAGGTTTTGAGAATCATAAACTGCTTGTAAAAGGGAGTTGCTCATTTGGTAAAGTTACCGGATTATCCCAAAAAGTTATTATAAAAAAAACCGCCTCTAAAGGCGGTTTTTGGTAAAGCGTTGTTTCAATTGTTCAATTAGTCGAACGTATATCCGTTATCCGCGGCAACCTTGTCTGCAATTTGTGTGCGCAAGGCTACAAGATTCGGATAATTGGTGTATTTCGTAAAACGCTTCAATCCCATCAACATCATACGTTGCTCATCACCTTCGGCAAAAGAAACGATAGCTTCTTTCCCTTTTTGGTTAACGATTTCAACAGCACGATATAGGTATAATTTTGACATCGCAATTTGTGCTTCTTGGGAACCTTCACCAAACCGTTTGGTATTTTTCTCGGTTCTCAGAATGGCAGACTCGGCCAAATACACTTGAATAAGAATATCAGATGCAGCCATCAAAAGCATCTGGTGCTTGTCCAAGTCCTGACCATACTTTTGCACCGCACTACCTGCGACCATCAGGAATACCTTTTTAAGGCGTTTCACCAAATCTTTCTCCTCGGCAAACAATTCAGAAAAGTCAGGCGCGTCGAAAGAAGGGATACCCATAAGCTCTTCTCCAACAGCCGTGGCTGGCCCGAGCAAATCGACATGACCTTTTAACGCTTTTTTCACCAACATACCTACCGCTAGCATACGATTGATTTCGTTGGTTCCTTCATAGATTCTAGAAATACGCGCATCTCTCCAAGCAGATTCCATTGGGGTATCGGCACTGAATCCCATTCCTCCAAAAATCTGGATACCTTCATCACTGGTTTCTTGCACGTGTTCGGAAACCGCAACCTTGAGAATGGAACATTCGATGGCATATTCTTCTACGCCTTTTAGTTCTGCTTCCTGATGGGTGTTGCCTTCTTCTTCTCGAATGGCAATTCGGTCTTCGATATTCTTTGCTGCACGGTAGCATGCCGCCTCATCAACATAAGCGTTGGTGGCCATATCTGCAATCTTGGCCTTGATAGCGCCAAAATTCATGATAGGGGTTTTGAACTGGATGCGCTCATTGGCATACTTTGTGGCTTCATTGATAACACGACGTTGTGCTTCCAAGCAAGCCGCTGCCAATTTGATACGCCCAACGTTCAAGGCATTCATGGCGATTTTAAAACCATTGCCTCTTTCCGAAAGCATGTTTTCAACCGGTACTTTGGTCTCGTTAAAAAAGACTTGACGAGTAGAGGAGGAGTGGATACCCAGTTTTTTCTCTTCGTCACCTAAAGTGATACCATTGGATGGGTCATTCTCAACAATGAATCCGGTGATGTTTTTGTCATCTTCGATTCGGGCAAAAACGATAAAAAGATTACAGAATCCTGCGTTGGAAATCCACATTTTTTGACCAGTAATGCTGTAATGTTTTCCGTCCTCGGAAAGCACGGCTTTGGTCTTTCCGGAATTGGCGTCAGAACCCGCTCCAGGTTCCGTTAAGCAGTAGGCACCAAACCATTCCCCAGAAGCCAACTTGGGAACGTACTTTAGTTTTTGTTCTTCGGTACCATACAAAGTGATTGGCATGGTCCCAATTCCTGTGTGTGCGCCAAAGGCAGTACTAAAAGAACCCGTAGCGCCTGAAATGTAGTCGCAAACCAACATGGTGGACACAAAACCCATTCCCATTCCACCATAGGATTCTGGTACCGCTACACTCAACAAGCCAAGTTCCCCAGCTTTGCGCATGGTTTCCTCTGTGTACGCATAGTCCTTTTTTTCAAAGCGTTCCCAATGGGCCCAAAGTTCTCTATCAACAAACTCCTTGGTGCTTTCGCGCATCATCTTTTGTTCTTCGCTCAGGTCTTCTAGGGTGAAGACGTCTTCGCAATCGGTCTCCTTGACCAAAAACTGCCCTCCGCGGAGGATATCTTTTGTTATCGTTTCAGTACTCATGGTATTTTATTATTAGTATTAAGTAATGCGTATTGAGTGTTGCAATCCAGCTATCTACTCAACACTAAAATCTTTTTCTAATTCAAGAATTCAAAAACTCCGGCAGCGCCTTGTCCGGTTCCCACACACATGGTAACCATACCGTGTTTACCTTGCATATTTCTCTTTCGCATCTCATCAAAGAGTTGTACGGACAATTTTGCACCGGTACATCCTAAAGGATGTCCAAGGGCGATAGCTCCGCCATTTACATTGATGATATCAGAATTCAATCCCAATTCGCGAATCACCGCAAGGGATTGTGAAGCAAATGCTTCATTTAGTTCAATCAGCTCGACATCTTCTTGTTTCACCCCTCCTTGCTTAAGGGCTTTGGGAACAGCCTTTACAGGCCCGATACCCATAATCCGTGGTTCTACACCGGCTGCCGCATAGCTCACCAATCGGGCTACGGGTTCAAGCTTCAGTTCTTTTACCAATTCTTCACTCATTACCATTACAAACGCGGCGCCATCACTGGTTTGGGAGGAATTTCCTGCG
Organism: Bacteroidota bacterium; assembly: GCA_038530835.1. GTDB lineage: Bacteria > Bacteroidota > Bacteroidia > Flavobacteriales > Flavobacteriaceae > Flagellimonas. The sequence continues at coordinate 5,716 of JBCBCH010000162.1, forward strand.
GTCACACTTCCGTTTGCCGCAAAAACTGGGCGTAATTTGGCCAGTGCTTCAATGGAAGTTCCTTTACGTGGTCCCTCATCTTTGTGCACTTTAAACGTTCTTGTTGCTTTTTTTCCGCTGGAATCCACATACGTTTCCTCCACATCAATGGGAACTATTTGGTCTTGGAAACGGTCTTCTGCCAATGCATTCAAAGCCTTCATGTGCGACTGATAGGCAAATTCATCTTGGTCTTCGCGTGATACTTTGAATTGTTCGGCTACGGCTTCCGCGGTATTTCCCATACCCCAATAGTAATCTTCGTGACCAGAGTTTACCAAATCATAGTTTAATTCGGTTTTAAAACCCGTCATGGGCACA
>JBCBCH010000163.1:0-6037 GCA_038530835.1 Bacteroidota bacterium
CGGAACCTGCTGGGGTTTTCTCAAAAGCAGTTTCAGATACTATTTCTGAACAAGACTACTATGACCACGGAGTGCTGATGGTGGCTTTTGTAAAATCTGGTGTTGAGTTGGCCTTTGAAACCATGACGGAATCCGGAATCATTGGAGAATCTGCTTACTACGAATCTTTGCATGAAACACCGTTGATAGCGAATACCATAGCCCGTAAAAAGCTTTTTGAAATGAATAGGGTTATTTCCGATACTGCTGAATACGGTTGTTACTTGTTTGACCATGCTTGTAAGCCTTTGTTGACCGATTTTATGGCAGGTGTCGATATTGATGTTGTTGGAAAAGTTTATGGTGAGGGCAGCGATACTGGGGTTGACAATTTCAAGCTGATAGCCGTTAATAAGGCAATTCGAGAACATCCAGTTGAAGTGGTGGGTGCAAGATTACGAGCTTCAATGACTGCTATGAAGCCCATAGTATAGGTTGTTGAAATCTTTTGCGCTACAATGCGATGCTTTCAAGAAAAACATGGGCTTTACTTGAAATGGTCTGTGAGTAAAATTTGTGAATTAAACATTGCACGCTATTTTTTGTTTAACAAAAACATATTTTAATTAAACAAAATTAGTAACTTACCTCGAAACTTCTGAAAATGAAAAGTTTACCTCCAATACCCGAAAATCTGCAGATTAAGGAACCCATTCATCTAAGGCATTATCTCGTCGACGGTGACATGAAAAATTGGGAAGGACCTACATCCGAGGTTTTTTCGACCATATCTTCTACGGAAGAATATCAAAAGACCATTTTAGGTAGTATTCCAACCAACCAAGAGCTTGAAGCTATGGAAGCTTTGGATGCCGCAACCAAGGCTTGGGACCAAGGCAAAGGTTTATGGCCCACGATGAAGGTTAAGGACCGGATTGAGTGTATGGAGTCTTTCGTTCAAAAAATGGAAGAGAAACGGGAAGAGGTGGTCAAGTTGTTGATGTGGGAGATTGGAAAGTCCCAGCCGGATTCATATAAAGAGTTTGACCGCACGGTAGCGTATATACACGACACGATTGAGGCATATAAAGAATTAGACCGTAACTCTGCAAAGTTTCAAAAGTATCAAGGGGTTTATGCTCATATTCGAAGAGGTCCTTTGGGGATAGTGTTATGCCTAGGGCCTTATAACTACCCTTTGAACGAAACCTTTACTTTGCTGATTCCGGCTTTGATTATGGGGAACACCACTATTTTCAAACCGGCGAAACATGGGGTTTTGCTGATTGCGCCACTTTTGGAAGCCTTTCAAAGCAGTTTTCCCAAAGGCGTGGTGAATATTCTTTTTGGTAGGGGTAGAGCCATTGCTGGACCTATCATGAAAACCGGGAAGGTAGATGTTTTGGCCTTGATTGGTCACAGTTCTTCAGCCAATGCGTTGGTGAACCAGCATCCGAAAAGCAATCGACTAAGGCAGGTATTGGGATTGGAAGCCAAAAACCCAGCGATTATTTTACCAGATGCCGATTTGGACCTCACGGTAAAAGAATGTATTTCAGGTACGCTTTCCTATGATGGACAACGCTGTACCGCATTGAAGATCATCTACGTTCATGAGGATATCAAAAAAGAATTTTTAAAGAAATTTGCCAAAGCGGTTGATACCTTGAAGTTTGGAAACCCGTGGGATGAAGGTGTCAATTTGACGCCGTTGCCTGAGCCAGGGAAACCGGACTACATACAAGAACTTTTGGATGACGCACTTGAGAAAGGAGCAAAAATCATGAACAAGAAAGGCGGGGAACGAGCTCCCAATTTTATTTGGCCATCAATAGTTTATCCGACCTCAAAAGACATGAAAGTTTACGAAGAGGAGCAGTTTGGTCCTATTATACCTGTGATATCGTTTGACGATATTTCCCAACCCTTAGATGATATGGCTGCTTCCAATTATGGGCAGCAAGTGAGCTTGTTTGGTAAAGATGTATATGCTTTATCTCCCTTGATTGACACTTTGGCAAATTTGGTTTGTCGTGTGAATTTGAACAGTTCGTGTCAGCGTGGTCCAGATGTGTATCCGTTTACAGGTCGAAAAGATTCTGCACAGTCTACTTTGAGTGTCCATGATGCCCTGCGGTCCTTTTCCATACGTACTTTCGTTGCGTTTAAGGACACCGAGCTAAACAACGAAACCATTGAACAGTTGATGGAGGCTAAAGTGAGTAACTTTTTAAGTACAGATTATATTCTGTAATAGGCCATCATTCATATGGGATTGTCAATTTATGGTTGCTAAAGCTTTGTATTTTTCCTTAGTGTTGATGGCTGTATCCAAACCCGAAAGATAATAGTCAAAACCACCTTGAAATAAGGTTGTTTCATGGATGGTTTCATATTCGGGTATGGTTTTCAAATGTGCTTTGGCTTGGTCCAATTGGTTCGCTAGCAAATACCCTAAGGAAAGATTGGCATGTAGGTACTTGGAAATTTCCGGGGATTCGGTTCGCGCTAGTTTATCCTTGCAATAATCAATGGCATCCATAATATCTGGTTGTATTTCGGCTAGGGATTTTCTTTTTTTCTTGCTCAGGGCTGACAAAGCGTTGATATTTTTTTTCAAGATTTCGCTAGTTTCATTCAAGGCTTCGTGTCCTTTGTTTTTTATACCAAATGTCGCGGCATAAACCGCTATTTTTTGCCCTAAAAAGTGCTCTTTTAACAAGTTTCCGCTTTTTTCGTAGAAATAACGCAAAACCACTGCTTCGTACTTTTCAAGCTTTCGTTGTAGTTGGGCCTTTTTCTTTTCTGGTTTCTTTTTCAAGTTATACTTCAGCTTGAACACAGGGTTGAGCATAAATATTCGAATAGGGAGCAGGGTTGATTTCTCTTCCTCATCCACGTAATAGGGAATATTCTCATCCAAAACGATATCGCCCTGTTGGGTGACTACGGTGAGCCTAGCACGGGCATTTACATTACAAATAGCACTTTCCATATCTGAAAAGTCCACATCCAATTGTACGTTCTCAACCTTATAAGTTTCGGTGGTTAGGGTAATGGTAAAGTCTGGACGGTTTTGTGTTCTGGCATAAGGCTTCTTCTTCAAAGCGATGTAACGGTCACTCCAAACACGAAGGGTATCCTCTTTTGCTTCTTGAATGACTAACTTCTTCTCTCTGTAAGACATATCGCCCAAAGCCTTGCTCAAACCTACTTCATCTCCCCAATCCATAGGGTCTAAATCGGTTTTTACATCTATCCGATAGGTTTGTAGGCTGGTATCCAATGGGCTTTTAGGTTGAACCGAATAGGTCCATGCCACTGGATTTTTGATAGGTTTGATTTTCTTTTGCGATGTAGCAAGGACAGGGGTCAAGCCTAAAATAGCGGCACATGCCAATATTCGAATCGAGTTCATACTTTGATTTTAACCAAAAGTATGACCCTAGGATAGCCGAGCCGGATATCAATTGACCAGTCAAAGCAAGGAATTGACTGATAGCCTTTTTGAATTGATATTTATAGGAAATCTAAGCCCGATTAGACGTTAGCTGCCAGCCAGTCTCCAACTTCGCTGGTCTTGTGGCTTTTTCCACCTTCCGCCAAATCTTCGGTAACGATACCTTCGGCAAGCGACTTGTTGACCACAGAACGAATGGCTTCTGCCTCTTCCTTTAAACTGAAAGCAGTTTCGAACATCATTGCTGCGGATAAGATAGTGGCCAAAGGATTGGCAATGTCTTTTCCGGCGGCTTGTGGATACGAACCGTGAATGGGTTCGAACAATGCCGTTTTTTCTCCCAAGGAGGCTGAAGGCATTAATCCCATAGAGCCAGAAATGACAGAAGCTTCATCTGTTAGTACATCGCCAAAAAGGTTTTCGGTTATCAAGACATCATAGTCGTTCGGCCACTGGATAAGGCGCATGGCAACGGCATCTACAAATTCATAACTTACTTTAACATCAGGATACTCGCCCTCCAGTTGTTGCACGGTTTCACGCCAAAGACGAGAGGTTTCCAAAACATTGGCTTTATCCACACAGCACAATTTTCCTGAGCGCTGTCGTGCCATTTCGAAACCTTTACGGGCCAAGCGTTCTACCTCAGCTCGCGTGTAGGTACACGTGTCGTAAGCGGTATTGCCATCATCTTCGCGACCTCGCTTGCCAAAGTAGATGCCCCCGGTCAATTCCCGAAGAAAAACCAAGTCAGTACCTTCGATTCGCTCACGTTTCAGCGGGGATTTGTTTATCAATGACGGAAACGTAAAGGTGGGTCTGACGTTGGCAAACAACCCCAGTTTTTGCCGCATCTTTAAAAGCCCTTGTTCGGGTCTAACCTTTGCGGAAGGGTCATTGTCAAAACGGGGATGGCCAATCGCACCAAATAGTACTGCATCAGCTGCAACGCAAACTTCGTGGGTCTCATCAGGATAGGGTTCGCCTACGGCATCAATGGCTGCTGCTCCTGTTAAGGCCGGTGTCCAAGTGATTTCATGGCCAAATTTCACCGCGATGGCATCAGATACTTTTACGGCTTGTTCCACGACCTCTGGACCAATTCCGTCCCCAGCCAAAAGTGCTATTTGTAATTTCATTTATATAGTTATCAGTTATCAGTTATCAGTTATCAGTTATCAGTTATCAGTTATCAGTTATCAGTTGTTGGTTGTCAGTTGTTGGTTGTCGGTTATCTTGTTAAAAGAGGTTGAGCATTTTTTCCGTAGCTTTTATTGCTGATACCGTTTGGTCGGAATCCAAGCCTCTAGTGGTAAAATCTTTTTCTTTGGTTTTCCAGGTAATGATGGTTTCGCAAAGGGCGTCGGACGTGCTCCCCGGAGGAATACGAACGGCGTAGTCTATCAGTGTTGGGAGGGCGATTCCCTCTTTTTTGTAAACCTTGTGCAGGGCATTGATAAAAGCATCAAATTGACCATCGCCCTGGGCACTTTCCTCATAAGATTTCCCATCGATTTCAATGGAAAGGGTAGTAGAGGGCTTCAGTCCTTTTGAATGTGTCAACACATATGACTTTACGAACACCCGTTGTTGATGCAGTTTGTTGTCCAAAACGTCGGAAATGATAAAGGGCAAATCATCTTTGGTAACCCGTTCTTTTTTGTCACCCAGCTCAATAATGCGCTCGGTAACCTTTTTCAATTCTTCATCGTTCAGGGTCAACCCGAGCTCCTGTAAATTCTTTTGGATATTGGCTTTACCGGAAGTTTTTCCCAATGCATATTTGCGCTTTCTACCGAAACGTTCTGGTAATAGGTCATTGAAGTAAAGATTCTTTTTATTATCCCCATCTGCATGTATTCCAGCAGTTTGTGTAAAAACATTATCACCAACAATAGGTTTGTTGTCCGGGATACCGAATCCGGTAAAGGCCGAAACCAGTTTGCTTACTTTATATAGCGAAGATTCTTTAACACCAATCTCAATTTCAGGTAAAAAATCGTTGACGACAGCCACCACGCTGGCAAGGGGCGCATTGCCGGCTCGTTCGCCCATACCGTTTACGGTTAGATGCAATCCATGGCATCCCGCCGTAAGGGCTTCAACGACATTAGCGACACTTAAATCATAATCATTGTGACCGTGAAAATCAAAATGGTGGTTGGGATATCTAGCAATTATTTCTTTAACAAACGCTCCCGTTTCGAAGTGTGTAAGCACTCCCAACGTATCGGGCAAAAGAATGCGTTTGATGGGTAGTTGTGTCAGAAAATCCAAGAACTGGAACACGTAATCTTTGGAATCGCGCATGCCGTTGCTCCAATCCTCCAGATATACGTTGGTGGTTATTCCTCTTTCTTGTGCTTTACCAACCACCACCTCAATATCTTTAAAGTGCTGTTCAGGTGTTTTTTTCAACTGATGGGTAAGGTGGTTCATAGACCCCTTGGTCAACAGGTTCTGTACTTTGGCGCCCGCTTCTTCCATCCAATCTATTGAAACTCCACCATCCACAAAGGTCAATACTTCAACTTTTGAAATGTATCCTTCGGTATCAGCCCATGCCGTAATGTTCTTTACCGCTTGAAACTCTCCCTC
>JBCBCH010000164.1:0-6033 GCA_038530835.1 Bacteroidota bacterium
AGGTTCGGGTATTCGCCCGGACCTTTTTTCTATTATACCACTTAGAGTCACAATACCCTATGGGTTTATACCAAAGCCTATCTCACCGAAATAGAAACGCGAATGCAATGATTTGAACGCAAAGATGGAAAGTGGGCTGCGAAACCTGTTAAGTCAAGTTAAAAAGCACGCACACCTTTTTGTATTCTTTATTTTCATGGGAAAGTATGTGAAAGATATGAAAGCGCTCGTATGCTGGTTTTTTCTATTTGTTGTGTCCATTGGCACTGCCCAAACCCAAACAACTGCGATTTCACTCAGCGATGCGGCAATAATGTTGACCCAACAGGAGGTTACGTATGACCCGAGCTATTTTTCCATCGAATATCCTGAAGGTGATGTGCCTAGCGATAAAGGGGTTTGTACTGATGTAATCATTCGTGCCTATCGTAAATTGGGAATCGACCTTCAAAAAGAAGTTCATGAAGACATGGAGGCAAACTTTCAAGCCTATCCCAATCATTGGGGGTTGAGTACAACGGATAAAAACATTGACCATAGGAGAGTGCCCAACCTCATGCGGTTTTTTAAAAGGACTGGAGCCGAAAAGCCCATCTCAGAAAAAGCTTCAGACTACCTCCCGGGAGATGTGGTATCTTGGCAGCTTAGTGGAGGATTGACGCATATCGGTATTGTAGTGGACCATAAATCACGCGACGGCAAACGTCACTTGATTGTACACAACATTGGTGCGGGTCAAGTTTTGGAGGATTGCTTGTTTGACTATCAAATCATCGGACATTACCGCTATCTGAATTCCACGAATTAATGATGCCCTTTGTTTTTCCAAATACCTTCGTACCGTGATATCTTTAGTTGATACCATAAAATTGAAGTTTGGAACTTATACCCACAACTGCCTTTTTACAATGTTATATCTTTAGAAACCAAGAATTCATATACAAGTAAACCAATTCAAATGAAGATAAACGCTTTTATACTCTTCAGTCTACTAGTTACAGCCATTGGGTTTGGACAAGAAAACGAAACTACCGCCCAAATCAAGGAAGGCATGATTAAGGTAGCCATTATGTACCCCAAAGGAGAAGATAGCACCTTTGACATGGATTACTATGCCAACAAACATATGCCTATGGCTGCTGAACTGTATGGGGATGCCCTAAAGGCCATGGTAATTGATAACTGTTTGGGAGGTGGGGCACCCGATAGCCCACCCACTTATATGGCGGTTGGCTACTTTTATTTTGAAGATATGGCCACCTTCCAAGAAGAGATGGGCAAACACAGTCCCACTCTTCGAGCCGATGTGCCCAATTATACCAATGTGAAACCCGTTCTAATGGTAAGTCAGATACAAACGGCCCAATAACCATTCATCCTTGAACACGACAAAGAAGCCCTCGGATTCGATTATTGAAACCCTTTTCAAGGAATTTGGTGACATTCGATATGTTGCTATTTACCTTGACCATGAATTGGTCTTTCAACAGCGTGATAAAACCGAGAATACCTCCTCAACCGAAACCGATACCTACGAGGAACTCTTGGTCAATCCTACCCTGTTGAAGCTGGCCAGCCAGCGCGGTAATATCGATTGTGGTGGTTTGAACCATATAATTGTCGGGTATGGAAACTTTTATCAACTCGTGAAAGCGATTCCCAAAGGCCACATTTCCATTTGCTTGCAACCGTCAGCAGATTTAAATCATTTGCCCACCCAGATTTTCACCTTTTTGAAAGAGCGATTTGAGGATGCGCTTTTTAAAGCCTAAATTGTAGGGATAACATCAATCATCATGATACAACGAATCATCCCCAGGCTCGTCTTTTTTCTACTTTTCGGTGTAATTCTTCATGCACAAAAACCTGAAACCGTACTCAATTCGCCCGAAGGCTGGAGGAGCGAGCAAATTTCGTTTCCCCTATCCTTCGCCCCAGATATCGATTTTACCGGTTTTGAAGATATTCGTTTCGCCCCGGGTTGGTCAAATATGGAAAGTGAAGCCTTTTGGACCTACCACTTCGTTTGGTATATCGACCAAAACGACCCCATGACGGAAACTTCCTTAACCAAAATAATGGAAGACTACTATGATGGACTGATGCTGGTGGTTTCAAAAAGCGAGGAAAATCCTGAAGGCAACCTTCCTGAAAAAACCCTGTGCCTATTTATGAAAACTGAAAAGGGCTTTACGGGAAAAGCTAGGGTTTACGATGCTTTTTTCAGCAAAAAGACCATCCTTTTGAACTTTAAGGTTAAAGAGTTTTTTTGTGATAAAACCAAAAAACAGGTGGTCGCTTTTGACATTTCCCCACAACCTTTCGAGCATTCCGTTTGGAAGCAGTTTGATGCCGTACAACTGATTGCAAAATGTGAATAAAACCATCCTGAACATCTTTTTTAGCCGAGGTACAGTTTCCCAAAGCTTTCCAAACAGTTTGTGCTACCTTCTCCAAAAATCCTACTTTTGGGCAAAATTTTTGTGTTGAAAAAAGCACTCTTTTTTGTTTTGGGTTTGATGGTGTTGAACAGTTGGGCACAGGATACAACCCAATCTTCTGAAAATCGACAAATCAATATTGTCTACGGTGCAAATTTCACCAAGGACGAGGCAAAGTTCCCCGGTGCCTCCATTTTTAGTAAAGATGACCAACGCCAAGTGCAATTTGAACACGAAGGTGCAGACCTATGGTGCGATATTGCCATTTTCTATGCCCAGGAAAACAAACTAAAAGCCATTGGCAACATTCGGTTGCAACAAGGCGATTCCGTAGAACTGAATAGCGGCAAAATTGACTACGATGGCAATACCAAGCTCGCCAAGGCATGGGAAAATGTTGACCTCACCAATGGCCAAATGACCTTGACCACGGATACGCTGTATTTTGACCGCGAGAAACAGGAATCCTACTATCGCTTTGGTGGCAAAGTAGTAGACTCGGCCAATGTGCTCACTAGTAGAATTGGAACCTACTTTATGACTCCAAAAAAGTACCAGTTTCAAGACAGCGTTCATATCGACAACCCGGAGTATGTCATCGATTCTGAACAGTTGGACTACTACACTACCTCGAAAAACGCTTACATGTATGGTCCTTCCACCATAACGGGTGAGGAATATAAAATCTATTGTGAACGCGGGTTTTATGATACCAAAATTGATCAAGGCTATGGCATCAAAAACACTAGAATCGACTACGATCAAAAAATCATTATTGGGGACAGCCTATATTTTGATAAAGCGACTGAATTCGCTTCGGCAACCAACAACATCAAAATCACGGATACCATCAATGATGGGGTAATTCGTGCGCATTATGCAGAAGTCTTCAAGGCCAAAGATTCGGTTTTTGCCACAAAACGAGCCGTTTCGGTAAGTTTGGTTCAGCAAGATTCCTTATACATTCATGGAGATACCTTGATGGTCACCGGCAAACCTGAGGTACGGATTTTGCGCGCCTTTCGCAATGCGAAATTTTACAAAACCGATTTAAGTGGTAAATGCGATTCTATTCACTTTTCTGAAAAAACCGGAGTAACCCAATTGATTACCAACCCTGTCCTTTGGAATGTAGATAATCAAATTACTGGAGATAGCATCCATTTGATTTCGGACTTGGTCAACGAAAAGTTGGATTCATTGAAGGTTTTGGAAAACGCTTTCGTCATTTCATTGGATACCATTGGCGGTACCGGTTACAATCAAGCAAAAGGAAAAGACCTTTACGGCAAATTCATTGAAAATGAGTTGAAAATCATCGACTTGATCAAGAACACTGAGGTGATTTACTACATGTACAATAGCGACCAAGAACTCATCGGGATTGACAAGACCATTTGTAGTAAAATCCGATTGATTATGGAGAACAACGATATTGATGAAATCACCTTTTTCATTCGACCGGATGGGGATATTTTCCCGGATAAGGACCTACCGCTTGAAAGTAGAAAGCTAAAAGGCTTTGTTTGGCGTGGCGATGAGCGCATTTTGAAGATGGAAGACATCTTTGACGAAGACGACAATAACATTGTGCTGGTGCCCATACGCGGTATTGAAAACCCCATAGACATTGATGCTGAGGAAAACGAACGCCGAAACAACGAGAACGACCCGGTGAACCAAGTCAAGAAACCCAAGCCCAAAGCAAGACAACCCAAGAAAACCGTTCTCCCGAAAGCCCAACGCCCTTGATATCCGAAGAAGAGTTTTTACAATATCAAGCCCAAACCACACCGCATCCCCTTGCCTTAAGGGTGGAACGTGCTGAAGGCAGCTACATTTACGACAGTGACGGCAACGCGCATTTGGACTTTGTAGCCGGGGTTTCTGCGTGTAGTTTGGGTCATGGCCATCCCAAAGTAATTGCAGCTGTTAAAAAGCAATTGGACCGATACATGCATGTGATGGTGTATGGAGAGTACATCCAAGAGCCTGCAGTAGCTTTTGCGAAATTATTGGCAGAACACCTTCCAAACCCTTTGGAAACTACCTATTTGGTCAATTCTGGTACTGAAGCGATGGAAGGGGCCATGAAATTGGCACGACGGTATACCGGACGCACCGAGATCATCGCTGCGCATCACGCCTATCACGGCAATACAATGGGAAGCTTGAGCCTTATGGGGTTTGAAGAACGTAAAAGCGCCTTTCGACCTTTGATTCCCGATATTTCCTTTATCCAATTCAATTCGGAAAAAGACCTGGAACGCATTACGGAAAAAACGGCTGCAGTTGTTTTGGAAACCATCCAAGGGGGCGCAGGATTCATTCTACCCGAAAACGACTACCTCGCCAAAGTCAGAAAACGCTGTGATGCAACAGGCACCTTGTTGATTTTAGATGAAATTCAACCTGGTTTTGGACGAACCGGAAAACTCTTCGCTTTCGAACATTTTAATTGCGTTCCAGATATTTTGGTAGTAGGAAAAGGGATGGCCGCGGGTTTGCCCGTAGGAGCATTCATCAGTTCATATAAAATGATGAAAACGCTTCAAGACCAGCCAAAGCTTGGTCATATCACCACTTTTGGAGGCAATGCTGTCATCGCTGCTGCCAGTTTGGCAACTTTGCAAGAAATCACACAAAGTCAGTTGATTAGCGACACTTTGGAAAAAGAAAAATGCTTCCGTAACAAACTGGTACACCCTTTGATTAAAGAAATACGAGGAAAAGGTTTAATGTTGGCGCTCATTATGGAAACCGCCGTAATCGCGAATCATGTAGTACTCACAGCGGCAAAACAGCAACTTATTCTGTTTTGGTTGTTGTTTGAACCTAGGGCAGTTCGTATTTCGCCACCGCTAACCATTTCAATGAAAGAAATTGAGGCGGGATGCGACCAAATCCTAGGCATTTTAAACGATTACCAAGCCTCATCTGTTAACTAAATTGTTGATAACATGAGTTCGAAGGGGCTCAATCAAGAAGGCAAAGGGCTAATTTTAAGTCCATAGTAAAACCAAACACGTTCCTATGGCGTTAGATTCTAACGAAAATCCTGAAAAATCCATCGACCGCTTCGAAGCGATGCTCAAAACGGATGACGTCTATTTTTTCGACGCCGAGGACTTCGAAGACATCATTCATTACTATCTAAATAACGGAAAAGTAGCCTTGGGCAAAAAGGCTATTAGTATTGGACTGGACCAACATCCCCATGCGTTGGAGCTAAAATTGTTAAAGGTAGAAGTTCTGGTTTTTGAAGATAAGTTCGAGAAGGCAGAGCGGCTTTTGGATGAACTCCAAGAAATCGATGCGTTCAACGAAGAAATCTTTATTCAACGCGCTAATGTACAATCCAAGCAAGATAACCATCAAGAGGCCATTAACCTCTTACAGCAGGCGTTGGAATTGAGCTCGGATAGTTTTGACTTGCACTCGCTTTTGGGCATGGAATACTTGTTTTTGGACAATTTTGAAATGGCTCAAAAGAGTTTTAAGCGATGTGTTGAATTTGACCAGACCGATTACTCCTCTTTGTATAACGTGGTGTATTGTTATGAGTTTATGGAGGACTGCGATGGAGCTATTG
>JBCBCH010000165.1:0-5998 GCA_038530835.1 Bacteroidota bacterium
CTTATCTCCTCGATGCCTTAGGACTTCGTACGGATGTTGTTCGTTTACCCGTTACCGAAATGGGTTGCGCGGCAGGTATTTCTGGTTTATTGTACGCCAAACAATTTTTAAAGGCCAATCCCGGTAAAAAAGCAGCGGTTATTGCCGTAGAAAGTCCTACGGCCACTTTTCAGTTGAATGATTTTTCCATGACCAATATGGTCAGCGCTGCTATTTTCGGGGATGGCGCTGCCTGCGCTTTGTTGTCATCTGATGAGAAAGATGATGGACCTGCAATGATAGGCGAAGCCATGTACCATTTTCCAAATGCAACCCATATGATGGGCTTTGATGTTACCAATACGGGTCTTAAAATGATATTGGACCCAAGTGTTCCAGCAGTTATCGCTGAACATTTTCCGAATATCATACATCCTTTTTTGGAAGCGTATGGCACCAAAATGGAAGAAATTGATAACTTAATCTTCCATCCAGGAGGTCGGAAAGTTGTTGAGACCGTAGAACGTTTGTTTGGAGCCATGGGCAAAAATATTGAGGACACGAAAACCGTTTTGAAAGATTTCGGGAACATGAGCAGTGTTACCGTGCTTTATGTGTTGGAACGTTTTTTAAACCAACCCCATGACAAGGGACAAAAGGGGCTCATGTTGAGTTTTGGCCCAGGGTTTTCGGCACAACGGATTTTGTTGGAGTGGTAAGAAAGATTTAAGTGAATGAGATACAAAAAGTGGGCATTGATACTCGGAGGGAGCAGCGGTTTGGGCTGGGCGACTGCTCAAAAACTCTCTGAAAAGGGTTTCAATCTCATTCTTCTGCATCGTGACAGGCGGGTCGACATGCCTACCATTGAGTCTAACTTTGAAGCTATGCGACAAACTGGCTCAATTTTGGTTTCTAGAAACATGGACGTGTTGAATCCTTCCAAAAAAGAAACCTTTTTAGAAGAGGTAAAAACCCATTTAGGGGAGGATAAGATTTCGGTTTTGGTTCATAGCGTTGCGAAAGGCAACCTCAAACCCATGCACGGAAATGAATCGGACGAGGTTTTGAAGACACAAGACTTTACCCTTACCATAGAAGCGATGGCCACTAGCGCCTATGATTGGACGCAAAGTCTAATAAAGAACGAATTGTTTGCTGAAGATGCTCGAGTTATTGCGTTTACGAGTGAAGGAAGCAGTAAACCTTGGCCTGGTTATGGAGCGGTTTCGGCTGCAAAAGCAGCTCTAGAGGCGATGGTACGAAGCATGGCGCTGGAATTTGCACCAATTGGTATAAAAGTGAATTGTATTCAAGCCGGTGTGGTGGATACCCGTTCGTTTCGGATGATTCCCAACCATGAATATCTAAAAAAGCAAGCGCTAAAACGGAACCCAAACCAAAGACTAACACAGCCCAGTGATGTAGCCGACGTGGTCTATTTGCTCACAAGAGATGAAGCAAAGTGGATAACGGGCACCGTAATCAAAGTAGATGGAGGAGAAAGTCTCCGATAGTTAAATTAAACGTATTGGAACCAATCGAAATCATTCATAAACTCCCCTACACCGAACCTTTCCTCTTTGTGGATACCATTACTGCTATTGACGATTTTGGGGTTGAAGGTGGGTTTACTTTTCGAAAGGAATTGGCATTTTATGGCGGTCACTTTAAGGATAAGCCTGTTACCCCAGGTGTTATTCTCACCGAATGTTGTGCCCAGATAGGATTGGTTTGTTTGGGTATCTACCTTATAGAGCAAAATCAGTTGGAAGCAAATCAGATTGCAATGACGAGCTCCCAAATGGAATTTTTAAAGCCTGTTTTTCCTGATGAGACCGTAAAAGTGGAATCCGAAAAAGTATATTTCCGTTTTGGCAAGCTGAAATGTAAAGTGAAAATGTTCGATAGTTCTGGAACTTTGGTTTGTCAAGGAATGCTTTCGGGAATGATTGTAAAGGAGGATAATGGAGAATAGGGTAGTGGTTACCGGATTGGGTGTTTGCGCTCCCAATGGCATTGGCCTTTTGGAATTTCAGAAGGCGCTGGAAAAGGGTATTTCTGGAATTTCGCATATTGAGCTTTTAAAAACTTTGAATTTTTCATGTCAAATTGCTGGAAAACCGAACCTTGAGAATATTTACCTAAACAAGTACTTCACTAATGTAGAACTTAAGAATCTTGAAGCTTCTGGACTGGTTTATGGTGTTATTTCGGGGATTGATGCGTGGCAGGACGCCGGATTTTCATTTGAATCAAGTTCACAACCCGATTGGGAAACCGGAGTGATTTTTGGCACAGGGGTTTCTGGGGTAGAGCGTTTTCGAAATGCCATTTATGATGTGGACAAAGGAAGCGTTCGTCGATTGGGAAGTGGTACCGTAATGCAGACCATGGCGAGCGGAATTAGTGCTTTTTTGGGTGGAAAGCTGGGTGCTGGAAATCAAGTTACGACCAACTCTTCAGCCTGCACAACAGGCGCTGAGGCCATTTTAATGGGTTTTGAGCGCATTCGGTCCGGTAAGGCAAAACGAATTTTGGCAGGAAGTTGTAGTGATAGCGGACCATATGTTTGGGGTGGTTTTGATGCCATGCGCATCCTTCCAAGAAAATTCAATGCCAATCCGACACTGGCAAGTCGTCCTATGAGCGCCTCCGCAGCAGGGTTTGTCCCTGGAAGTGGAGCAGGAGCCTTGGTTTTGGAATCTTTGGATAGCGCCTTGGCGCGTAATGCCCAAATCTATGCGGAAATCAAAGGGGGGCATATTAATAGCGGGGGTCAACGTAATGGGGGCAGCATGACGGCTCCAAATAGCGAAGCAGTTCAACGTTGTATTCGTCAAGCTTGTACAGAAGCAGGTATCAAGCCCTCAGAAATTGACGCCATTAATGGGCATTTAACAGCTACAACCAAAGATCCAATTGAAATCCGGAATTGGAGCGAAGCGCTGGGCCGGTCAGGGGAAGATTTCCCATATATCAATTCGTTTAAGGGAGTAATAGGACATTGTTTGGTCGCTTCCGGGAGTATTGAGGCGGTGGGCACGGTGCTCCAGTTGGCACACGAAAAAATATATCCCAATATGAATTGCGAAGATTTACATCCTGAAATTGAAGCGCTGGTGGATAAATCCAAAATTCCACAAAAAACAATACCCTTTTCCGGAAAAATCATTGCAAAAGCCAGTTTTGGCTTTGGGGATGTCAATGCCTGTATTATTTTTAAAACCTATAGTGAAAGAAATTGATATGACAGAGCGCTACGAGCAACTAAAAACCATAGTCCAACAATATTTGCCTGACGATGTGGATGTCGCTCAAATCTCGCTGGAGAGCAATTTTACCGAGGATTTAAATATCAACTCCGCTAATCTGGTAGATGTCGTTTTGGATGTTGAGGATGAATTCGACATCCTATTGGAAAATGAGGATATGGACGGCATGAAAACAGTTAAAGACGCACTTCGAATAATTGATGGTAAAATAGATTCAACCAAATAGTTAGAATTGGATAAAAACCTTAAAAAGAAATGGTTGTTGCAAGGTGGACTAGGTGCATCGCTCTTTGGTTTGGGTTTATGCTGTACCATTGAATCCGCCTTTCTAAAACATGCTGGCGTTGCTTGGTGTTATTGGTTGTTCGCAGGAACTGTTTCCCTAGCCATCACTATCTTGGGTCTGGTGCTCCTCATCAAAGCCGGAAATCTTGAAAATCAACTGAAAAAATGAACATGCAAGCGTTTATTGCCTTTGCCAAGGGCAAATGGGATGTTCCTCGCAAACTGATCGTGCTGTACTGCATTATCTATTTTCTATGGGGATTGGGCATGAATTGGTTTGGTCAGGTGGCCGAAATTGCTCGATTTACGTTTTGGTGGCAGGTCATTACCTGCTACATTTTATACATGGTCCCCATATCGCTTCTGCTTCGTGGACTGCCATTTCATATGCAATATGCCTATGGATTGATTGCCATGGGGATTTTGGAATTTTTGGGTTATGCTTTGCAAACTTCCTATGCATATCCAAATAATTTGTTGGACCAGTTCTTTGGAATCCGGAACTTTAGTTTGGGTATGGCCCTTTTCTTTGCCTTGTACTTTCCCTTTGGCAACTGGGGCGTTCAAAAGCTGTACAACTTGATTTTCCCGAAGGGTTAGGACTTTAATTGGAACACCATCTTAACCTTGACCAAATTGTCCTCACGCTTTTTCTTGATTTTAATGTCAAAATCATAGCAGTAAAGCTCGGTAGTGCCAACAAGCTGATTCCCTTTCTTTTCAAAGGTAATGGTGATATTCTTGGAAATGCCTTTTATGGTTAGCGGACCCGTAACCGTCCAATTTGAGGTGCCCGCCTTTATGGTGCTGCTTTCAAATGTGATTTTTGGATGATTATCGGCATCAAAGTACTTTCGATTCTTCAATGACCAATTTCTAAGACCGTTGTTAGTGTCCAACGTTTCCGTTTCCACACTTCCGGAAAAAACAGAAGCTTCAGGATTCTCAAAATCGATTTTTGAGGTAGAAGCCAAATTACCAATGGTACCTTTTACTCCTTTGTCCACGAATTCGAATGAAACTTCTCCAGATTTGACGGTGTAGCCTTTTTGGGCAACCAAACCACTGCTAATGAGCAATAGTAAAAGTAGAATTGATTTCTGCACAGCGTTTTCTTTTTGCGAAGGTACTAAAGTATCTTGGCCATAGCGTATTTAAAAACGTCTGAGGAAAACATTTAGGCTTTGATTTTTTTCAATAGCGCAATAGCCTCTATATTCTGTTTGTCCAGCTCAACCGCCTTGGTAAGGTATCGGATGGATTGAGCATTCTCCTTTTCAAAATAATAAGCTCTTCCCAACAAAAAGTAGACTTGTGATGAGTCCATATCTTGGGCAATCAAACGTTTGGCCAGGGAAATGAGTTCCAACTCTTTTCCCAGGTTGCTCAAGATGGAAAGCGCGCTTTCCCAATCGCGGATGTCAAAAGTTTCCTCTTTTATAAGGTCTTTCAGCGCTGGATGGTCTTTTAAAATATAAAATGAAGGCAAGTAAGCTTTAAAATTGGAATTCTCCTCCAATCCTTTCTGTATCCACTGCACTGCGCTTTCCTCCTTTCGTATGGAGAAGTTGGCTAAAGCTATTCTCGGGTACATTCCTGTCCAGCCTTCCAGCATCTCTTCAGCTGCAGCTAACCTTTGCTCGGCTAATGTAGGGTTACCCTCACGTTGTGCGTATAGGGCTCGATTCAAACGAATGCGTCCGTAATGATAGTTCAATAATCGTTTTAAATCTTTAAATGGGGTTTTGGAATGGTCTACCCTTAAGTCAATTTGGTTGAACCATTCGTTGTGGGTTCCTTTGACCACCAAGGCAGCCGATTGCTTCCCCGTGATTTGACCGCCTACTTTTTGCCCTGCCAATAAGCTTTCCAGAAGTCTTTCCGCCAATGTTCCTTTCGCACTTTCAAATGTTTTTGCCATCTCTGGCAATACGGCTTCCTGTAGCTGGTTTCCCATTACTACATACTGCTCCCCAACAATATGTTTGGCGGAACCTCTCCAATATTTTAAGGCTTCTCCGGTAAAAGCAAAGGTATTCCCAAGCTTATCTATCCCGGCAACTTGGCGATAGTGCGCGACCCCATCAGTTTCGCGCGTTAAAGAAATCGCCTTTTCGATGGACTTTCCCGTTTTCAGGTGTTCAAAACCTTTGATGGCGTACAGGGGCTCTGTTTCCGCAATGATGGAAAAAGCACCCAGCCCGGGTTCGATATGGATAGTACTATTTCCGACATAGATGTTGTTGGTCGCAACGGCAATGCCCCATTCCTCTTGGTCCGCATCAAAAGCAATTATGGAAAAGGTAGCGTTTATGTTTTTCTCCAAAAGAAGACTGGGAAGATTTTGTGAAAACCCCAGTCCATGATACCCCAAGATTAGCCCGAGCACCAAAATTGCATTTCTGTCTACCATTTTTTTGATTGATTTAATAAAAGATGGGGTTTTTCGCGATTTGTTA
>JBCBCH010000166.1:0-5985 GCA_038530835.1 Bacteroidota bacterium
CGAAATAAACCATCTTCATCTTCTACTACGATGATAACCCCTTCAATATCCCCTAAAGCTGTTGAAACAGTCCTTTATTCTGGATCCAGCGGATTACGACAATGTAGATTTTGTGGTTAATCCAGGACAAGCCAGGCCTGTTTCAACAGCTTTAGGGGATATTGAAGGGGTTATCATCGTAGTAGAAGATGAAGATGGTTTATTTCGAGAAGAGTTGGAATTGCCTACAGGTTTGGCTGCAGAAGATTTCAATTTCATCCCATCAGGTTACATACAAGCTGCAGTTGGCTTGGTGAAAGGTTTGGAAGTCAAAGCGCGCTTTTTGCCCAAAATCAATTTTGATGATGATGCTGAAATCGGCCTTTTTGGAGCGGGTATCCAGTATGAGTTTACCAAACTGCTTCCTGCAGATAAAATTTGGCCTGTTGCCATTTCTGCGGTTATCGGATATACCAATTTGAACGGAGAATACGACTTTACTGATTCCAATGTCATCGATGGTACAAATCAGCGTATTGATGCCAATATGAGGTCTTGGAACATCAGTGCCGTTGTTTCGACCACCAAGATTCCCGTAATCAATTTTTATGGTGGTTTGGGGTACATTACCGGTAAGTCAGACATTGATGTGCTCGGTACTTATGAAGCAAATGGCCCATTCTTGTCCGTTGATGTAACCGACCCTTTTACGGTTGCTACTGATGTAAGCGGGGTAAATGCCAATTTAGGGGCCAAAATAAAATTGGGTTTCTTCCGATTGAATGCTGAATACAACTTGGGTGAGTTCAACACCCTTACCTTTGGTTTGAATTTCGGATTCAGATAAAAGCAGAGCACCCCGCTCAATGAGCGGGGCGCTAGATTTCCATAGAGTGCAGGTCTTCGTTACTCTCTAATAGCGAAAACTGCTCCGTTAGTAAGTGAAAGTATGTCCGTACCGTCTTCTTCAACGAGGCTTACGGCTACCTCCTCAACATCAGTACCGGAATAGGTAATGACATATATGTCGTTATCGTTAGACCATTTAAAGTCTGTATAAAAAACCAATTCGTTATTCGAATAGGCTTGGTATCTTCCCAAGTATACATCATTGAAAATCCACTCCTCGCGTGTAATCGATGCGGTTCTACTACTGGTTTCTAAAGTGTTGGAATTCGTCCAAACCCCTAAAATAGGGTCGTTGTTTTCTGGAATATCTGAGCAATTGCTCACGACCACCAACAACACAATGGACAGAAAAGAAAAGAGCTTCTTCATAGGTCAAACTCGTTACAATAAGATTTGGGACTAGGAGAACGGCTTTTGGGTCTGAACTATTGTGCAAAACGTGAATAAGTTCTCCAAAAAGCCACTTTTACTCGACAAAATGTACGTTTTGTTAACAGTTTTCGCGGTTTTACAACATTTTCCAATTTGACGTACAATGACATCTTACACCCTTTAAAAGACCATTTTTCTGAGGCAAATGCCTTATTTTTGCGCTAGAAAAATTAAAATCTAAACCATGAAAATAACCGTTGTTGGAGCAGGTGCCGTTGGGGCAAGCTGTGCGGAATACATTGCAATGAAAAATTTTGCATCTGAAGTAGTTTTATTGGATATCAAAGAAGGATATGCCGAAGGAAAAGCTATGGATTTGATGCAAACCGCTTCCTTAAACGGATTCGATACCAAAATCACCGGAAGTACCAATGATTATGGCAAAACGGCCGGTAGTGATATCGCGGTAATTACCTCTGGAATCCCAAGAAAACCAGGAATGACCCGAGAAGAACTTATCGGAATCAACGCTGGAATCGTAAAAACCGTTTCCCAGAGCCTTTTGGAGCATTCCCCCAACACCATTATTATCGTGGTAAGCAATCCAATGGATACCATGACGTATTTGGTGCACAAAACCACTGACCTTCCAAAACACCGTATTATCGGCATGGGAGGTGCGTTGGACAGTGCACGTTTCAAGTATCGATTGGCCGAAGCCTTGGAAGCACCTATCTCTGATGTGGACGGTATGGTTATCGGAGGACATAGCGATAAAGGGATGGTTCCGCTTATAGGCCATGCTACCCGAAATAGTGTGAAGGTTTCTGAATTCCTATCACAAGACAAGTTGGATTACGTGGTACAGGAAACCAAGGTAGGTGGTGCGACCTTGACCAAATTGTTGGGTACCAGTGCTTGGTATGCGCCTGGTGCCGCCGTTTCTGGCCTGGTACAAGCCATTGCATGTGACCAAAAGAAGATGTTCCCTTGTTCTACAATGCTTGAAGGCGAATATGGTTTGAACGATATCTGTATCGGAGTGCCTGTGATTTTAGGAAAAAATGGTATTGAAAAAATCGTTGATATCGAATTGAGTGACGCCGAAAAAGCCAAGATGCAAGAAAGTGCTGAAGGCGTTTCCAAAACGAATGGCTTACTTCAATTATAATAGTTAGCCTTCTGTAAAGATTGCCCTTTCGACCGAAGCGAGAAATCGTATTGAATGGATTTCCTTACCGCCTATTCGAAAGCGCAATTTTTGTTTCATCCTGCCCCTTGTCGAATGGCAGTGCAATTCCCATAAAATCTATTGTCAATTCTCGAAGGGAAATGATATATTTGCACGCTGTTTAAGAAAACATCTAAAATTTTAATAATCAATGCAAAATAAAGGACTTATAAGGCTTTTCGCCATCCTTTTTGGTGTAGTGAGCATCTACCAGCTCTCCTACACTTTCATCACAAGCAAGTTGGAAAAGGATGCCGAAGTATTTGCAATGAGCCAAATTTCAGAGGCTGAAGAGGATTATGTAGGGAAGCGTGAAGCATTAGAAGCATCTTATTTGGATTCTATCGGCTCGACTTCCGTCTTTGGATTCACGAGTTATGATGATGCGAAGAAGAAAGAACTGAATAAAGGACTTGACCTTAAAGGAGGTATCAACGTTACCTTACAGATTTCGGTAAAAGACATTTTGAAAGGCCTTGCGAACAATACCAAGAATCCGGTTTTCAATAGAGCAATTGCCAATGCTGACGAAGCTTCAAAAAATAGTGACGAAACCTACTTGGAACTTTTCTTCGAAGCCTTTGACCAAATCAAGGGAGATACCAAATTGGCTTCCCCTGATATTTTTGCGAACAAAGGGTTGAGCGATGCCATCAACTTCCAAATGAGTGATGATGAGGTGAAACCCGTTATCCGAACAAAAATTGATGAGTCTATCGTTTCTGCTTTTGAAGTACTTCGTGAACGTATCGACGGTTTTGGGGTTACCCAACCAAATATTCAAAGAGAAGGAAATTCAGGCCGTATTTTGGTGGAGCTTCCTGGTGCACGTGACATTGCAAGAGCACAAGAGTTGCTTTCAAGTACCGCACAATTGGAATTCTGGGAAACCTACAAACAAAGCAACCAAAGCCTAGGGACTTTCTTCATAAGTGCAAATGAGCGATTGAAAGAGATTCTTGAACCCGTTGCGGAACAAGACTCTTCTGCCGTCGCTACGCCAGAGGTTGAGATTGATTCTTTACTTTCTGATGTAGCCCAAGATTCTTTGGATTTGGCCAACGACGTAAATCCTTTGATGGGTAAATTATTACCTGCAAGCCCAAATAGCTTTGCGATTGCCAGAGCTGCTATTTCTGATACCGCTGAGGTTGGGTCGTATTTGAGAATGCCTCAAATTAGAAGATTGTTGCCTGCGGATATCCAGTTTGCCAAGTTTCTATGGGAACGTCCTTCGAAGGAAGCTGAAGTAGCAGAATTGTATGCATTGAAATCCAATAGAGATGGAGTGCCACGTATCAGTGGAGATGTGGTATCGGATGCTCAAGATACGTTTGACCAATACAACAAGCCTGCGGTGAGCATGACAATGAACACCAAAGGCGCCAAAGAATGGGAACGTTTGACGGGTGATGCCTTCAACAACCAAACCGGTATCGCTATCGTACTAGATAACAAAGTATATACTGCTCCCGGTGTTTCATCCGGTCCTATTTCCGGAGGGCGTTCCGAAATCACGGGAACGTTTACCGTAAACGAAACCAAAGATATTGCCAACGTATTGCGTGCTGGTAAGCTTCCCGCTTCTGCGGAAATCATTCAGTCCGAAGTAGTGGGTCCTTCATTGGGGCAAGAAGCCATCGATAGTGGTTTTATGTCCTTCTTGATTGCCATGGCCTTCGTACTGGTATGGATGATTTTCTACTACGGCAAAGCAGGAATTTTTGCAGATATCGCATTGATTTTCAACATCGTTTTGATTTTTGGAGTGTTGACCAGTCTTGGTGCTGTGTTAACCTTGCCAGGTATCGCAGGTATAGTATTGACCATTGGTATGTCAGTAGATGCCAACGTACTGATTTTTGAACGGATTAAGGAAGAATTGGTTCGTGGTAAAGGAAAAGCCCAAGCTGTGGCGGATGGTTTCAGCAATGCCTTGTCGTCCATTTTGGATGCCAACATTACTACAGGTTTAACTGCGATTATTCTTTTCATTTTTGGTTCTGGACCAATTAAAGGATTCGCAACCACCCTTTTGATAGGTATCGTTACCTCTTTGTTTACCGCGATTTTCATCACGCGATTGATGGTTGATGGCTACATTGCCAAAAAGGGTAGAAAACTGGAATTCAGCACCCCAATTACCAAGAACTTGTTCAAAAATATGGGCATCAACTTCTTGGGCAAGCGTAGAATCGCTTACGTGATTTCAGCGCTTTTGGTGGGTGTTGGCGCTTTCTCCCTTTTCACTGCTGGGTTACAACAAGGGGTTGACTTTGTTGGAGGTCGTTCATACCAGATTCGTTTTGACAATGCAGTGAATCCTTCTGAGATTGCTTCGGAATTGAATACCGTATTTGGTAGCGGAACCAACGTAAAGACTTTTGGTGAGGCGAATCAAATTAAAGTAACTACACCTTATAAGGTAGATGTTGAAGGTATTGAAGTGGATAATGAAATCCAGAATAAGCTGTACACTGCACTTCAAAAGTACTTGCCAGATGGTACCTCATTCGAGGACTTCACTGTAGGTGCTTCTGAAAAATCGATAGGTATTTTGCAGTCGGTGAAGGTAGGACCTACCATTGCGGATGATATTAAAAAGAACGCTTTCTTGGCCATTATTGGTTCTTTGGCCGTGGTGTTCTTATACATCTTGTTGCGTTTCCGCAAATGGCAATTCTCCCTTGGAGCGGTTATCGCCGTATTCCACGATGTAATGATTGTATTGGGTATTTTCTCCTTGACTGGAAAAATCATGCCTTTCAATATGGAAATTGACCAAGCGTTTATCGCGGCAATCTTGACCGTAATTGGTTACTCGTTGAACGATACGGTGGTTGTATTTGACCGTATTCGTGAAATTGTCAACCTGAAAGGATGGAACAACGGCGAGAATATCAATCAAGCCTTGAACAGTACTTTGAGTAGAACCTTGAATACCTCCTTGACTACCTTAATTGTGCTTTTGGCCATCTTCGTTTTTGGTGGGGAAAGCCTTCGCGGATTTATGTTCGCGATGATTATTGGGGTATTAGTGGGTACCTATTCATCTGTATTTATTGCAACACCTATCATGTTTGATGCGTTGAAAAAGAAGATTGGTTCTTTGGCCACGGCCTAAACATGAGAGATACATAAAAGAAAAAGCCGCCTTTAAGCGGCTTTTTTTATTTTGGAGGCAAGGACATCACATACGCATAGCCTTTCTGCAAATAACTTCCCAACAAAGATGGATTTTCCAACAACTCCTGCGGAATCAGCACATATCCCCGCATGGTAGCGCCGTAGGATAAAAAGGGTTGCGCGCCAAATTCCGAATCGAAAGCCTTGGTGTCTTCCGGCGAAAGCCGAATCCCGAGCTGCGCATCCTTGTTTACTTGGGAAAACATATGCCCATTGGCCGAAGTATAGGGCATGGTTTTTCCTTTGCGCTCAAAATTGGGATTCTCTGCAACGATGCTATCAAAAAGTGTTATAAGGTCTTCCCGGTT
>JBCBCH010000167.1:0-5982 GCA_038530835.1 Bacteroidota bacterium
AAAACCTATGCGCCTTCTTCCCTACTCTTTTACGTAGGCTTCACCAAAAAGTTGGAGCGCATCGAACACCACAATCTGTTTTTTGACACCGATTTTGAAAAACATGCCGAAGAAATTTATGATGAACCCCAATGGCCATCAGAACCCTTGTTTTATGTGAATTTTCCATCAGCGACAGATGCAACCATGGCGCCCGAAGGATGTGAAACTGGTTTTTTCCTTGTACCTATTGCTCCCGGATTGGAAGATACGCCCGAGTTGAGAGCACAGTATTTTGACCTGATTATCGACCGTTTTGAAAGACGTACGGGGCAATCCGTGAAAGACGCCATTCAATTTAAAGAAAGCTTTTGTGTCAACGATTTTGTTGAACAATACAATAGTTATAAAGGCAATGCCTACGGCATGGCCAATACCTTAAGGCAAACCGCCTTTTTACGACCCAACCTGAAAAGCAAGAAAGTCCAAAATCTTTTCTTTTCAGGGCAACTGACCGTTCCTGGTCCAGGTGTGCCACCCTCACTGATATCTGGAAAACTAGTTTCCAGCTTAATCTCTAAAAAACCAACATCATGAAATCCATTTTTGACAACGTATCCTATTCGTGCAGCAAAATCGTAACAGAATCGTACAGTACTTCTTTTGCATTGGCTACCAAGATGTTGGCAACCTCCATTCGAGGGGATATCTATAACATTTATGGTTTTGTGAGGTTTGCCGATGAAATTGTGGACACCTTTCATGACTACGACAAAACCACCTTGTTTGAGAATTTCGAACAGGAACTCGAACAAGCTTTAGCGCAAAAAATTAGCTTAAACCCAATTCTGAATTCCTTTCAACATACTTACCATAAATACAGCATTCCGAAGCACTTGGTTGATGCCTTTATGAAAAGTATGCGTATGGATTTGTCCAAAAAGAAGTACACCACTATGGCAGAATACAAAGAATACATCTATGGTAGTGCTGATGTTGTCGGTTTGATGTGCCTTTGTGTTTTCGTAAATGGGGATGCTGAAAAATATGAATCATTGAAGGACTCTGCCATGGCATTGGGTTCTGCCTTTCAAAAGGTCAATTTTTTGCGGGATTTGAAAGCTGATTTTGAAGAATTGGAACGCACCTATTTTCCAGATACAAATTTATTGGAGTTGGATGAAGCCTCCAAGAAACGAATCGTTGACGAAATCAAAGCAGATTTTGCCAAGGGGATGGAAGGTATCTCTAGGCTACCACAAGAAGCAAAATTCGGTGTTTACACTGCCTATAAATACTACCGAAAATTGTTGCAAAAACTACAGAGCACCCCGCCATTGGAAATAAAAAATACCAGAATTCGTGTGCCGAATTACCAAAAATTCGGACTTTTGGCTCAGTCATACGTAAATTACAAACTACAACTGGTATAAATGAAAATAGCCCTTTGGGTTCTGGTTTTTTTAGGAACCTTTTGCATTATGGAATTTATGGCATGGTTCACGCATAAATATATTATGCATGGGTTTTTATGGAGTTTGCATAAAGACCATCATCGCAAAGACCACGATTCTTGGTTTGAACGAAATGATGCCTTTTTTATATTCTACGCGGTTGTTAGCATGGCTTGCATTATGATTGGTGACAATACCGGGTTTTGGTACGGATGGCCCATCGGTTTCGGTATTTTGGCCTACGGTATCGCCTATTTTATGGTGCACGATATTTTTATTCACCAACGCTTCAAAATGTTTCGTAATGCCAATAATTGGTATGCGCGTGGTGTACGGAGAGCTCATAAAATCCATCATAAGCACCTAGGCAAAGAAGATGGGGAATGCTTCGGAATGCTCATGGTCCCCTTTAAATACTTCAAAAAGTAATTCATGCCAAAAGCCATTATCGTTGGCGCGGGAATTGGCGGATTGGCCACGGCCATACGTCTGGCACATAAAAAATATGATGTTACGATAATTGAGGCCAATGCCTATCCGGGAGGCAAACTCCACACCCAAACTTCCGATGGTTTTCGATTTGATTTAGGCCCTTCCCTTTTTACCATGCCGCAATTCGTGGATGAGTTATTCCTTTTACATGGAAAAAATCCCAGGGACTACTTCGATTACATTCGAAAAAAAACCGTCTGCAATTATTTTTGGGAAGATGGCACCCGTTTTACGGTAAGTGCTGACCCAAATACTTTTGTCGAAGAAGCTGCAAATGCCTTTGAAGAATCCAAAACAAGCTTAGAAAAGTATCTCAAAAACAGTAGGGAAAAATACGATTTGACGGCCACCCTTTTCTTGGAAAAGTCCTTGCACAAGATGGGAACTTATCTTTCAAGAGATACCGTAAAAGCTATTCTTCAATTGGCCAAGTTGGATGTCAACACTTCATTGAACCAAACCAACACCAAACATTTCAAAAACCCGAAGCTGGTTCAACTTTTTAATCGATACGCCACCTATAACGGTTCTTCCCCCTATCAAACGCCGGGTATCATGTCGATGATTCCACATTTGGAAATGCAATTCGGTACGTATTTTCCCAAGGGCGGAATGAATCAAATCACCCAAGCATTGTTTCGATTGGCACAAGATGTAGGAGTTCAATTTCGATTTAACGAGCGCGTTGCACAAATTTTGGTTGAGAAAGGGCAAACAACAGGTGTGGTCACGAACCAAAAAACCTTTGACGCAGAACTCGTGGTTTCCAACATGGATGTGTTTCCAACCTATAACAAGCTGCTCAAAACCGAAAAACAACCTGAGAAGGTATTGCAACAAGAACGCTCCAGCTCTGCTTTGATTTTTTATTGGGGCATATCCAAGGCTTTTCCTGAATTGGATTTGCACAACATTTTCTTCAGTGAGGACTATCCCACCGAGTTCGAACACATTTTTGAAAAAAAGACCTTGTTTCACGACCCAACGGTGTACATCAATATCAGCAGTAAAGAAGAACCCAAGGATGCTCCCGAAGGGCAAGAAAATTGGTTTGTTATGATCAATGCTCCTGGGCAGTATGGGCAAGATTGGGAAATCCTCAAAAAAGAAGCACGTCAGCATATCATACAAAAAATCAATCGAAGTTTGGGAGTGGATATCGAATCTCACATCGTCACTGAGTTTACGCTAGACCCTGCAGGAATTGAGTCTGCTACAAGCTCGTATCGTGGAGCGCTTTATGGGGCGGCCAGTAATTCCAAGTATGCGGCCTTTTTACGGCACCCCAATTTTAATCGTAAGATTCGAAACCTTTATTTTTGTGGCGGTTCGGTCCACCCGGGAGGTGGTATTCCCCTTTGTCTGATGTCTGCCAAGATTGTGGGTGACCTTGTCGATTGATTTATGAAACAGCTCAATGAAATGAAACGCCCTTTGGCCATATTCCTGATATGGCTTTTTCATATTTCGGCTACTATCGGGATAACTATTGGGCACAAAGACTGGTTTTTGTCCAAAACCCCGATGAATCTTTCCCTTTCGCTCTTTTTGTTCTTTTGGGTGTTTTCTATGGATTCCGTTAAAAAAGGGGTGTTGTTTGCGCTTTTCTTTGCCATGGGCATGTTCGCTGAGTGGTTGGGGGTAAATTATCAACTACTTTTTGGGACCTACGCCTACGGAGCGAATTTTGGGCCGCAATTGGATGGCGTCCCTTGGCTCATTGGTTGCTTCTGGGCCCTGTTGGCTTTTGTTTCGTTTGCCATCGCCCAAAAACTTCCTTTCCATAAATATATAAAATTGGTGATTGGTGCTGTTCTAATGGTTCTTTTGGACTATCTCATGGAGCTCAACGCGCCAAACTTTGCTTTTTGGGAATTTGAGGGAACCGTACCCTTAAAAAATTATGTGACGTGGTTTGTTTTGGGGCTTATCATGCAAGTGCTTCTTTGGGTGAACAAAATCGATGGCGATAAGATTTTCTCCGTGAATCTATATCTCGCCCAATTTATATTCTTTCTATACTTTGCCTTTGTTCGGGTCTAGTTCAGGAAGCGGGTTTTTTCCGCCCCAACTTCCTTCTGAACGAAAGGGTTGAAAACGTGAAAACAGTTCCTCATTATACCACTTCAATGACCGTGTTTTTCGAATGGCGCCGGCATGGGGTTTATTTTGATACGCGAAAGTATCAAGGTCTTTTTGACTTTCCCATACGCTGAAGGTTGCCATATGTTTTATAGGAACCTCACCAAAGCCTTTGGTATAGAGTAGCCCAGGGTTCTCGTGTAATCCTCCTTGCGAAACAGGAACGTACTTCCAAAAGGTATACAACAGCTTGGTTTTAATAGTGGCCCGGGTTATGGCGACTACATATGGATTCGACGCATCCAGGCTTTTACTTACCTGAAAAGGATTTCTACCAGTCCATTCCCCGCGGCTTATCCGATTTTTCAAAAAAAGACACCAAAGTTCCACGCTCTTCTCGTGATACTTTTGCATCAAGGGTGATGTTTCGAAGAAATGCGTTGCATCTTGTTCGGAATTCCATACTTGCAACAAGGCGTAGACACTCCAGTCAGGGGCTGGGTTGAAATTGGCTTTACCACTTCCCCAAAGCTTGTAGAATTCGAGACCTTCAACATTTTTCAAGTACCGGTGTGCAAATTGCATCATTCCAAAGGCCCACAATTTTTTGCCCAAACCCTCGTATCGAAAAAGCGTAATGGTCGTTATTTGGGACACAAACTACTGTTCTAAGAGTTCTTTCAAAACCTTATCGACCTTTCTGTTGCTCCAATCCGCTATGCCGTCTTGGTAAATGACCACTTCCCCTGATTTATCGATCAAGTAGGAAGAAGGCACTTTCTCTGGGTCAATAGGCATTTTTTCACCAATAATCAGATAAGTAACGGGAAAGGAAAAACCATGCTCCTCCATAAAAGCTTCCACGGGAGGCCTGTTTTCGTTGGTAATAATGTAAAAATCAACCGACTCATGGTATTTGTCATAAAACTCCTGAATACTTTTTAACTCCGCTTCACAAGGCAAACGCCAAGAAGCCCAAAGATTGATGAAAACCACATTTCCTTTGCTTTGCTCAAAATTGAAAAAGTTCCATTCTTCATCCTTGAGCTGCCAATCATAGTCGGTGATTTGGTTCCGCTCACTTTTCTCAATAGTCGCCGGGGCAAAAGCAAAAAGTCTATTCAAAAAGAGTTTGCCATAATATCCCAAGGGTGTTACGAAAAAGGATAAAATGAATAAAATCAATACAATATTGAGGACGGTCTTTTTACTGACTTTCATATTCTGGTTTTGGTCAAAATCAAAAAACTCCTGATGGTCAACCAGGAGTTTTGCGTTCCGTTTTGCTATACTTAAGCGTTTTCCTTTTTAATCATGTTCAGGGCAGAACCTTCCTTGAACCATGCAATTTGAGAATCATTATAAGTGTGATTTGCCATAATGGTATCCTTGCTGCCATCTGCATGCACCACCTCTAAAGTGATGGGCTTGCCAGGCGCAAAGTCCGCAATATCCACAAAGTTGAAGGTGTCATCTTCCTGAATCAAATCGTAATCCGCTTCATTGGCAAAAGTCAAGGCCAACATACCTTGTTTTTTGAGATTGGTCTCATGGATACGAGCAAAAGACTTTACCAATACCGCTGCTACACCAAGGTGTCTCGGCTGCATTGCTGCATGCTCTCTTGATGACCCTTCTCCGTAGTTATGGTCCCCCACAACAATAGTTCGAATCCCTTCTTTCTTATAATTACGTTGTGCATCAGGCACCGCACCATATTCACCATTCAACTGGTTTTTGACAAAATTCGTTTGCTTGTTATAGGCGTTAACTGCACCAATCAAGGTGTTGTTCGCAATGTTATCCAAATGCCCACGGTAGCGCAACCAAGGGCCAGCCATCGAGATGTGGTCGGTAGTACATTTGCCGAATGCCTTTTGTACCTATTACACCAGAAAGTTTGATGGGCGTAAAACTGTTGATTAAGGCATTCGGCAAATGTACTACCGACCACATCTCGATGGCTGGCCCTTGG
>JBCBCH010000168.1:0-5951 GCA_038530835.1 Bacteroidota bacterium
CAAGTACCGTGTACCTTTTTGGATGCCGAAAACCATTGCTTGATTTACGACATCCGACCCAAAGCGTGCCGTGAGTTTCCGCATACGAACCGAAGAAAGTTTCATCAAATTGCTTCATTGACCCTAAAAAATGTAGGGGTTTGCCCTGCAGCCTTTAACATTGTTGAGGCTATGAAGCAACGAATCAAGTTATAGCGATTTCTTAACTTTGGAAATATGGAAGCTTTTATTGCCTATTTTGAAACCATTCCCACACTGCATCGTAGTTTGATTTTGGTGGGTGGAATCACCTTTTTTTGGATTTTAGAAGGGGTTATGCCCTTGTTCAGTGTTCCCTATCGAAAGTGGCGCCACTCCGTGCCCAATTTCTTTTTTACGTTAACCACGATAATCGTGAATTTTCCGTTGGCATTTTTACTGCTGAAAACTTCGGATTGGACCATAGAAAATAGTTTTGGCATCATCAACTGGCTTCCCGAAATGCCCTTGTGGCTTTACGTATTGTTGGGCTTGTTGTTGTTGGATTTGATAGGAGCCTATACCGCTCATTTGGTCGAGCATAAAGTAAAACCACTTTGGATGGTACATTTGGTGCACCATTCCGACCACAATGTGGATACGACTACTGCAAACCGTCACCATCCTTTGGAAAGTCTGATACGGTACACCTTTACCTTGATTGGAGTTTTTGTCGTGGGAGCGCCTATTGGTATCATCATG
The DNA here is from genome assembly GCA_038530835.1 of Bacteroidota bacterium. Taxonomy (GTDB): domain Bacteria; phylum Bacteroidota; class Bacteroidia; order Flavobacteriales; family Flavobacteriaceae; genus Flagellimonas. The sequence goes on from JBCBCH010000168.1 coordinate 721, forward strand.
CTCTACCAGAGTCTTTCGGTGGTACTTTCGCAATTCAACCATGCGAATATTCGATTGCCCAAAAAAGTGGATACAGCGCTAAGTTGGGTTTTGGTGAGTCCGGATATGCATAAAGTGCACCATCACTATAAATTGCCCTATACCGATTCCAACTACGGAAACATCTTTTCCATTTGGGATAGGCTTTTTGGTACCTACATGAGTATGGACACGGATAAAATCGTGTATGGTGTGGATACTTTCCCAGATGAGAAGGAAAACAGTAGCATCGTAGGTTTGCTTAAGCAACCTTTTCACAAGTATCGCAAACCCACTACGGAACAGTAAAGCGTTGACTAATGTTAAGGCTTACTCGTACAGCAAATACTTCTCACGAATTTTTCGAAAAGAATTGAGGTCTTCTTGCCAAGTTGCTCGAATCGCTTCTTCTGAAAGGCCAGCCTCAATTTGTTTTTGAAGCAATTCCGTACCTGCGTGTCTGGTAAACGAAGCCGTTTTGAAAAAGGCTTTCTTGTCCGTGCAGTTTTGATAGGCATCCAGCAACCATTGCAATGAAACTTCGCTCATGCCTTTATGGGAAGACAAATCTTTCCCAAAGCACGTTTTTCCCTCTTCCTTGGGATACTTTCCTCCAAAATTGGGTTTGGGAACGTAACTGAATTCATATCGAGTGCTATCTAAAAAAGATGCTCCGTAACGCTGGAATTGATATTCAGTTCCTCTTCCAGCATTAATATTTGTCCCTTCAAACAAACCCAAACTCGGGTATAAGTTGATGGATTGGTCATTGGGTAGGTTGGGAGAAGGTCGAATGGGCAAGGAATAGGATATGGTGTGGGTGTAGTTTTCCAATGGAATGACAGTTAAATCTGCCTGAATCCCATTTTTCAACCACCCTTCGCCATTGAGCATCTTTGCATACTCGCCAATGGTCATGCCATATACCAAAGGAATTTGGGTATATCCTAAAAAACTTGTGTTTTGGGGTTCCATCATTGGGCCATCGATATAGTGAGCATTGGGATTGGGACGATCCAAGACCATAATCGGAATGCCTTTTTCGGCACAAGCTTCCATCACTAATTGTAGGGTAGCGATGTAGGTGTAGAATCGAACGCCGACATCTTGGATATCGAACACCACGATGTCAATCCCATCAAGTTGTTTGGATGTAGGCTTTTTGTTCTTCCCATGGAGTGAGATTATGGGAATTCCAGTTTTCGGGTCAACGCCATCCGGAACCATTTCTCCGGCATCTGCCGTACCGCGGAAGCCATGTTCGGGGGCAAAAACGGTTTTTATGTCAACTTTCTTGGAAAGGAGTGTATCCACCAAATGGGTATGTCCGCTTTTTGAGAAAACAACGCTGGTCGGATTGGCGACCACGGCAATGACTTTGCCCTCTAATTTGGGAAGATAAAGTGCCGTGCGCTGCGCTGAAATCTCGATTGAGGGAATAGAATCCGAAGCAATAGGCGGATTCCCTTCCTCCTGTTTTTCAGACTTCGCTTTGCAGCATGCGAAGCTCAAAAACAAGGCAAAAACTGTACATTTGGTGACGGAAGAAAAGGCCATCAGTTGAATTTAGAATTTTTTATTGCGAAACGCTTGATTTCCGGAAAGGAACGTAAAAGTACCATTTCCGCCCCAATCATAAAAATAGCGATTGCCGCTATCGCCATTGGGATCGTTATGATGCTTATCGCTTTGGGTACCGGTGTAGGGCTCAAGGAAAAGATTCGCGAAAAAGTTGCTGCGTTCAACGGGCATATCCAGATTTCCAATTACGATAACAACACCTCTGAGGTTTCATTGGTGCCCGTTCGCTTAGAGCAGGACTTTTATCCAAAATTTGATAAGGTTGAAGGTATCGCCCACATTCAGGCGGTAGCCAGCAAAGGGGGAATTATCCGCACCGAGGATACCTTTGAGGGTATGCTGGCCAAAGGCGTGGGAAAGGACTATGACTGGACCGTTTTCCAAGAATACGTGGTGGATGGGCGAATTCCGGATTTCAAAGGAAAGTTAAATGATGAGGTTTTAATGTCGCGCAGAATGGCCAATCGCCTTCAGTTTTCCGTAGGGGATTCTTTTTATTCCTTTTTCCTAAAGGAAGGGGACCCCTCGAAAGTACCCAATACCCGCCGTTTCAAGATTGTGGGGATTTACGATAGCGGATTCGAAGAGTTTGATGCCACCTATGTTTTTGTCGATATTCGGCACATCCAACGTATGAACCGTTGGGAAGCCAATCAAATTGGGAATTTTGAGGTCTTCTTGGAGGATTTTGATGACCTCCAACAAAAAACGGGGGAGATTTATACCAACACCGACTCCGAATTGGATACCCAAAACATTCGCTCCAAGTATTTCAGGATCTTCGAATGGATAGGCCTTTTTGATTTCAACATTGCCCTCATCATCGGCATTATGATTATCGTTGGTGGCATTAATATGATTACGGCGTTGTTGGTTTTGATATTGGAACGTACCCAAATGATAGGGGTGTTAAAAGCCTTGGGTTCTGAAAGCTGGTCTATTCGGAAAGTGTTTTTATACAATGCGGCTTACCTCATTTCCATTGGGTTGTTTTGGGGCAATTTGATAGGTATTGGCTTTCTCTGGTTTCAGAAAACCTACCGCTATTTTAAATTCCCTAACCCTGAAGAATATTATATCGAATACATTCCGGTGCATTTGGAAGTGTCTACCGTTATATTGCTCAACCTTGGGGTTATGGCCTTATGTCTTCTCATGTTGTTGGTGCCGTCTTACATCGTGACCAAAATCAGTCCGGTCAAGGCTATGAAGTTCGAATAGTTTTTTGTTCAGGAAAATGGGAAATCCAACCCATCCACATTGCCAAAAAACTATCTTTGCAGCGATTATGGAATACGCGAATAATATTTTGGAAACCATTGGGAATACTCCGTTGGTAAAACTCAATGCACTTACTGCCGAATTGCCTTGTATGGTGCTTGCCAAATACGAAACCTTCAATCCTGGAAACTCGGTAAAGGATCGTATGGCACTACAGATGGTAGAGGACGCGGAAGCAGATGGCCGACTAAAACCCGGTGGAACCATTATAGAAGGTACTTCCGGCAACACCGGTATGGGATTGGCCCTAGCAGCGGTCATTAAAGGGTATCGGATGATTTGCGTAATCAGCGACAAGCAATCCAAAGAGAAAATTGACATTCTGAAGGCTGTGGGTAGTGAAGTGCACGTTTGCCCAACGGATGTAGCGCCCGAAGACCCTAGAAGTTACTACTCCACAGCCAAACGTTTGGCCAAGGAGATTCCAAATTCGTGGTATGTCAATCAGTATGATAATCCATCCAATTGCAAAGCGCATTTTTTGAGTACAGGACCCGAAATTTGGAACCAGACGAATGGAAAGGTCACCCATTTTGTGGTGGGTGTAGGAACGGGTGGAACCATTTCTGGGGTTGGGTCTTATCTAAAACTTCAGAATCCTGATGTGAAAGTTTGGGGGGTCGATACCTATGGTTCGGTATTCAAAAAATACCATGAAACAGGCATTTTCGACAAAAACGAGATTTATCCCTATGTCACCGAAGGGATTGGAGAGGATATCCTCCCTAAAAATGTCCGGTTTGAAATCATTGAAGGTTTCACCAAGGTGACCGACAAAGACGCAGCCGTTTATACCCAAAGACTTGCCAAAGAAGAGGGCATGTTTCTGGGGAATTCTGCCGGGGCAGCAATCAAAGGAGTGCTGCAATTGAAGGAGCATTTTAATGAAGATGATGTAGTCGTGGTACTTTTCCATGACCATGGAAGCCGCTATGTAGGGAAGATGTTTAATGATGATTGGATGAAAGAAAAAGGTTTTTTGGAATGATGGTAACCTTAACAAATACTAAATTCACGGTTCGAATTGAAGCCGGAGAACTAGTAGGTCTCTTGTTTGATGGGCATGAATTTATCCATCAAAAAGGAAGTCCGGGATGGCGCAGCGCCGATACCGAAATGTTTCCGATAATTGGTCCTTTGGATAAAGCTGGGTTCCATATTCAGGTTCCAAAAGGGAGCGGCGCGATTCAAGACCAACATGGTTTGCTTCGAGAGTTGGATTATGCGTTGGTATCGCAATCCGAAACCAAAGCAGTCTTTCGAAAGGAATACAAAGCTGGGACACCCATCAAGAACTCCAAATTCCCAGCAAAGTCTACAAAGCAATGGCTTATGTGGCCGTATTCCTTTGTTTTTGAAAAACATTTTACACTAACAGAAGATGGAGTGGAAGTGGCCTTCAAGGTCTCAGGAGACCGAGATATGCCCTATATGTTGGGCTATCACCCAGCCTTTAAGCTGTATAGCGATAGTCCAATCATACAAACGAATGACCGTGAAATCACATTGGAAGAGGTTTTAGCGGTTGGAAGCAGAGCTTTGGAAGTATCTAATTGCGAACGGATTACCCTAAAAGATGAACGGCAAATCACTATTCAAACCGAAGGTTTTGGGCATTTTATGTGCTGGACAGAAGTACCCAATATGGTATGCATCGAGCCCATAACCTTTTATCCCTATCAGCTTGAGCAACATAAACTTCACGAAGGATTCGATTATCTCCTGGAAGATAGGGTCTTTAAAGTGCTACTCAGCCCTCAATAGACTCAACTACTGAACTTTTCCTGCAGATTGGCCACCACGGCCTCCGTTTTCTGGTATTTTTCTGTTTCCTGAAGAATCGTGGGTGGCGCCATACGCTCTTCACAATTCTGCTGAGGACAGCGCTCACAGGTAACCCCGACTTCATATTTGGGAATAGCTGAATCGTTCAAGAAATTAACTTTTTTACGAAGCGTATCATTAATGAGCAAGCCTATACCAACGCTGCGGTATAAGTCCTGTCGGAAAGGGTCTTTGGTCGCTGAGGCAAAAATCAAATAAGACAGATCTTCCTTTGGATAATGTGAAATCTGCACCTCCATATGGTGTTCTTCGCCGCGAGTTTCTATTTCCTGCAACACACGAATGGACGCCCAACGGCGACAATATTTTTCATCGGTTTCATTCCCATGGGGAGAATGTTGGTGGGTAAGATGCAGTTCTTTGGTAATATCGAATCGCTTGGAACCTTTTTTGTGCGAAAACCGAAGGAAAAACAAGTTTTCCAATTGGTAATCCGAAGGAAGAAGATTGGTCAAACGCTGGTAAAGGGATTCTGGGGACGAATTGAACCGTTTGGTCATCTTTGC
>JBCBCH010000169.1:0-5920 GCA_038530835.1 Bacteroidota bacterium
CTTTGGATTTTGGACTTTGGACTTTGGACTTTGGACTTTGGACTTTGGACTTTGGACTTTGGACCTTCGACTTTAAATATGTTTAAAAAAGAAACTGGTTTTCCAGAAATCGCGAAGCATGGGGCGGAAGTGCGTTTCGCACAGCGAAAAAGAGCATGAAGCCCCAAATGCAAGCAGTTTGGAATGAAATTCCAAAATTTCCTGAAAACCAAAAGGATTTTTTGGTTCGTTTTGTATCCCTACAAAATGAACAGAACATCGGACATTAGACTTTCAACCTTCGACTTTGGACCTTATACTTTATAGTCCGAAGCCTTGGCGAAGGACTAACCAGTTCTCGATACAATTTTCTTCGAAAACCACTCGAACTGACATCCGGCTTCTGATTTCTGATTTCTGATATCTGATATCTGATATCTGACCATTGCTAATTGTTCATTGTTCATTGTTCATTGTTCATTGCTCATTGAATAAGATTCCTTCAGTCACCCCTTCGTCCGACGCCAAAGGCTCTGGCCGACGGCGGTCCTTCGGAATAAACCCACTTATGACCTTCATCCTTATGGTCTGGAGCTTCAGCGAAAGACTGACTTTCGACTTTCGACTTTCGACCTTACAGTCCGAAGCTTTTCAGCCTTCGTAGCCGGACACTGAGCGGAGTCGAAGTGCGGCGAAGAGAGCCAGCGAAGGACTGCCTCAAATCTAGCATCCGTCAACTCAAACCCTACATCCATAAAACGGCACCCCAAAACCACCGCCCACCAATATAGCTTTACGGTTGTTCATTAAAAGAAACAATGCGAAACCAGAAGAAAACAGTCTCGCAACCCATCAAACATCTATTAATTATTTAAAGAAAAAGAAATGATGAATTTCAGAAAAACCGTATGGGCTACCATGATAGCCGTACCAACCTTGTTCACGGCCTGTAGTGAGCCCGAAGTATCGGACGAAGTTACCCAACTGCGACAAACCCAAGCCGACCTATTGGCCCAACGGGTAGAAGCGCAACGTTTGGAAAATGCACTTCAAGAAATCGATAATGCACGTGAACAACTTGACCTAGACATTAAAACGGCAGAAAGTGCTGCTCAATTCGCCCAGGCAGAAGCAGATTTGGAAACAGCCAATCTCAATTTGCAAACAGCCATAGACGCATTGGCCGATTATTTGTTCTCAGAAGGTTTGGAAGACGCCGCCAAACATTTGGAAAATTATGGTGATGCCCAAGACGATGCCAATAATACCCTTGGACAAATTATCGACCAGGAAGTAAACCTCGCTAACATGCAATTGATTTACGATGCAGATAATCCCGAAGGAGAAGGAAAAATCTCCTATGCGCTCGCCGCCGAAATCATACAGCGCGATTTGGACGACCTAAGAGCAGAACAAACCGCCCTAGAAGCAGCATTGGTTAGCCTTGAAGGCGTAGAAACCGACCCGGGTACCGCGCAAAGCGAAATCAATGACCTTACCACCGAAGTTCAAGACTTGGAAAACAAGAATTTGGCACTGATGGTAGCGCTCGAAAAAGCCACCCAAGCCGCTAATGCTGCTGCTGACGCCTTGGATGATGCAAACGAAACCATAGGAGAATATGAAACATCGGCAGAAGAGGTAACTACGGCGCAAGATGAGATTACAGCCAAGCAAGATGAAATTGACGCAAAGCAAGATGAACTGCTTCCTTTGGAAGCGCTTCTGAATGAACAAAATGTCAGCCTGGCTGTAAGACAACAAGTGTTGAATGATGCAGAAGCTGCCCTTGCTCCCTATCTGGCCGCAATTAGTGCTGCTGAAGCAGATGTAGAGGCTGCTGAAAATGCCGAGTATGCGGCACAGGCTGCCTATGATATTGTAAACAATGATTTTGGTAACAATAACGCCACTCAAGCTGAGTTAGATGCTGCTCAAGCAGTTCTTACTGCTGCTCAAACAGCTCTTGCTGATGCACAACAAGCATTAGCTGACGCTGGGGATGACGCTGTTGGCCCGCAGAATCTCTATAATATTGCATTGGGCAACAGAGATACAGAGCAAGGAAAAGTAGATGATACTACTCAAGATATAGCTAATGCGAATAGCGACTTAATTGACCTCCAGTCCGAATTGGCCGAGTTAGAAGAAATTTTAGCCGATGAGCAAGCCGATGTTGCTGAATTACAATCCGCTTACGACTCTGCAATTGCTGGTCTGGAGCAACTGGAAATTGATGCTGACACCACAAAAGACGTCACCAGTGCAATCCAAGACGAGTACGATGCTAACGATGATATGGCCGATAACCTTCAGGATGTCATAGACGTGCTCGAAAATCAGTTAGATGGTATCAATGATGCCATTAACGATTTGAGAGACGATATCGAAGATAAAAAAGCCGAGGTTGAAGCCAAAGAAAAAATATTGGCCGACAATAGCATCAGCGAAACCGAATGGGAACGTGAAATTGCTCGCGAGCAAGCCGAACTGGCCAAGCTCAATGAAGAGTACAACGCGCATTTGGCCTTGGCGCAAGCCTATTTGGATGCCTATAACGCTGCAATCGCAGCTCTAGGATAATGAATTCATAACGTTTGGAATGTATGGGCAGTGCGCCTTTAGCGTGCTGCCTTTTACATGATAACACATCAACCAATTTCCTTAAGAAATAGCATATGAAAACATATATAACACTTTGCTGTACGGTGCTGTTTTGCCTAAGCTTTGCGCAAGCACAACAAACCAATAGCGAAGCCGTGGATTACACCCCCAAAAAAGGCGACTTTACGGGAGCCATCTTGTTTGGGCGTGGTAATTTTCTAGATAACGTCAATGTTCCTGATTCCCCGGCAAGCAATCCGTTGTGGACCATAGACGGTGCCGCACCCTTTGCCAATACCCTTGATGCCAACAACAACAATATTGGCAACATAGCTGGTGGTGAGGCGCGATACTTTATTAAAGACAATATTGCAGTAAAAGCTGGTTTGGGTTTTATCCAACGGAATACACCAGCCGTGGACAACATCCAGCGCTTCTTTTTTGATAGCAACGACAACATTGTCGACGGTAACGACCCTAGTGCGGTTGTTGAATCTTGGATTCCGAATTACTCAGCCGTAAACGAGAACCAAGTTTCGCAATTTTACCTGACCATAGGTGGCGAATACCATTTCAAGTCAAGAATCAGCAACAGGATTTCCCCTTATATCGGGGCGAATTTGAACTATTACAGCGCCCGTACGCTGGAATATGACCCTACGGTTATTTTCTTTGGTACCGAAGCAGAACCAGATTTTACCACCACCGATATTGAAGAACGTACCGCCAAACTTTATGGGGTAGGGTACCAATTCACTGGAGGAATTGACTTTTACCTATTGCAAGGTTTGTACTGTGGTTTTGAAGTACGCCCTATGACTTTTATTTATGCCCGTGGAGAGCAATTGCCCTCACCCGGTTTGGAAGTACGTGAATCGTCAACAACCACTTGGGCCTTTTTCACCCAAACACATTTTAAAATCGGGTTTAGAATATAGTGGGATAGGATTCGACCCGATAAACCGGAGAGTCTCAAGCTTTCCGGTTTTTTATTTTCCCTATCAGACGAAACCTAAGCCACCTTTGCATTTTTGTAGTCCAAAGCCGGTCTCTGAGCGTACGCCGTCGGCCGGAGCCTTTGGCGCAGACCGAGTCGAAGTGTGGTGAAGCAGGCCAGCGAAGGAGCAACCTTTACCCTTGTGGTCTGAAGCCGGTCACTGAGCGTACGCCGTCGGCCGGAGCCTTTGGCGCAGGCCGAGTCGAAGTGCGGCGAAGCAGGCCAGCGAAGGAGCAACCTTTACCCTTGTGGTCTGAAGCCTTGGCGAAAGACCAACCCTTCATCAAAAAACTCAAGTTCAAGCATCAAACCTCAAGAAAGCAGCTAGCCAACAACAGAAAAATCCTTGTCATTCGTGGAATTCGTGTCAAACAGACATCAAACCTAAGTCCTCGAATACCTAACCACTGATTACAGACCACCAAAACGCCCCATTGCTTATTGTTCATTGCCAATTGAAAAAGATTCCTTCAGTCATACTTCCTTCGGAATAAATCCATATGAGACCTTCAACCCTATGGTCTGAAGCCTTGGCGAAAGACCAACCTTCCACCCTTGACCCTTGACCTTTGACTTTGTAGTCCGAAACTTTAGTGGAGGACTAACCAGTTCTCGATACACTTTTCTTCGAAAACCACTCGAACTGACACCTGACCTCTGATTTCTGGATACTGATTATTGTTTATTGTTTATTGTTCATTGTTTATTGTTTATTGAAAATTGATTACCCCAATTAAACCTTTTCCCAAACCCGTAGTCATAAGACCAGAAACCTACAAAAATCAAATCTTATGAAAAGTATTAAAATCGTATTCACCGTAATTTTTATGCTGGGCACCTTGGCCTCGTTAAGTGCACAAACCAAAGTAGTACGTGTATATCCAAAACACGGAACCGTAGTAACAACCCTCAGAAGTCCAAAACTTGTCGTACACAATAACGTACGGTATCATTTGGCCGACGGCGTCTGGTACAGAGCTAGAGGCAAACGGTTTGTAGTATGCGCCGCCCCAAGAGGTATTCGCGTACGAACCTTCCCCAGAGGGTATACCGTTGTGAAAGTAAATGGCCGGAAATTGTATAAATACAAAGGCGTTTGGTACAAAAAATCAGGCCGAAAATATATAGTGGTCACAGTTTAGTGAGTTGGTTAGCAAGGAAGAGCGGCAATTGCCGCTCTTTTTTCTATACCGTCTGAAGCTTTTCAGGCTTTGTAGCTTCGCTGACATCTGATTTCTGGCATCTGAAAAACAGTCCATCCGTGTATTCCGTGAAATTCGTGTCCATAAACAAACCCATTCTCCATGCACTTTTCTTCAAAAACCACTCGAACCAACGCTGAATTCTGAAATCTGACTACTAAAAATTCCTTCAGTCATTCCGTCCAACGCAATACATTGACATTGAACCTCCGCCCCCTTTCAATTTACCCTTTGCCCCTTACCCAAATCCTACATCTAAAAACAAACATCTAGTCCATTTGAATACCTACCTTTGCCCATCCAAAAAAAGTACTATGCGCCTACACCGAAACTTGGTCTTTGCCGTTATCGACGCCCTGAATTTCATATTCAATGAAGGGGAGTATGCTGACAAGGTCATCGAAAAAGTACTTAGATACGATAAGCGTTGGGGCGCACGAGACCGTGCTTTTATCGCGGAAACCACCTATGATATCGTACGCTGGAAACGGCTGTATACCGAAATTGCCGAAGTACACGAACCGTATTCCAGACCTCATCTGTTTCGATTATTTGCCGTGTGGTGTGTGCTTCGTGGAATCCGTTTACCGGATTGGAAGCATCTGGAAGGTACGCCTGAACGTCGCATCAAGGGGCGATTCGATGAGCTTTCCAAAATTCGAAAATATCGCGAGTCCTACCCAGATTGGTTGGACGAACTAGGCGAAAAAGCTTTGGGCAATACCCTTTGGACCCAAGAAAGCGCAGCCTTGAACCGTCAAGCGGAAGTGATTTTACGCACCAACACCCTTAAAACGAGTAAAAACACGCTACAAAAAGCGCTAGCAGATGAAGCCATTGAAACGGAAACATTGGGTGAGCAATCCGATGCTTTGAAACTGGTAGAACGCAAAAATGTATTTACTACGCAAGCCTTTAAAGATGGGCTCTTCGAAGTGCAAGACGCCTCGTCCCAATTGGTAGCGCCGTTTTTGGACGTAACCCCAGGCCAACGGGTCGTAGATGCCTGTGCAGGGGCCGGTGGAAAAACACTGCATTTAGCATCCCTTATGGAAAACAAAGGACAGCTGATTGTTATGGACCCCATTACGTCGGGCACGAACTTTCAGTTTTTTGAGCTTACTTTCATAAATGTCCA